>NZ_JBJGYQ010000008.1:0-201988 GCF_054050075.1 Geodermatophilus sp. SYSU D00965
CCTCGCCGAGGTCGACGCCGGCGGCGGCCGCGGCGGCCTGCGGCTGCGGGCGGGTGACCGGCTCGATGAGCGCGACCTGGCCCTCGGTCACCGCGCCGGCGGCGAACGCCGCCGCCACCGCCGGCAGCTGCGCGCACGCCCGGCCGGCGCGGACCACCCGGCCGGCCTCGGCCACCGACAGGTGCCCGTGCCCGCGCAGCCACGACGCCATCGACTTGAGCCCGTCGAACTCCGCCGCGCCGGTGCCCTCGCACGCGGCCACCGTGCGCGCCACCTCGGCGGCCAGCCGGTTCTGCGCGCACAACAGCCCGCGCAGCCGCACCAGCAGCGCCGGCCCGAACAACGGCGCCAGCTCCTCCCCGCCCAGGGCGTCGAGGTCGTCGGCCAGCGCCCGCAGCACCTCCGGCAGCTCGTCCACGACACCTCCCCAGCGGTTCGATCAGGCGTTCGAAGCCTACCGCTACGAGGGGCCTGGCGCAGAGTGAATCCCCAGGTCAAGACGCTGTCCACAGATCCACGGGAGCGGTTGACGGCCACGCTCTGGCGGAGTCCTGGCGGCGGAGTCCGGTGGCCCTCGGCACCGTCCTCGCCGTGTGGTCGCCGAACACGCGCCACACCGCGGGTTCGGCGGCCACAGCGCGTGGTTCGTCCCCGCCCGAGCCGGCGCGGAGCCGGTTCGTCGCCGCCCGAGCCGGCGCAGAGGACAGCGCGCGATTCGTCGCCGTCAGGGTGGGCGCGGAGGACAGCGCGGCCACGGACCGCCCGCCGGCATCCGCGCGTGGCTCGGACGGCGGAGTCCGGTGGCCACCCGTGCCTCAGCGGACCAGGCGGCCGATCGCCCACCGGGCCAGCGGGGCGTACCCGAGCACCAGCGGCGCCGGGCCCGCCATCCGCAGCCCGGTCGTGCTGCCGCCGTCCGGACCCTCGGCCACCCAGTGCAGCAGGTGCAGCCGCACCGGCCCGAGCGCCACGGTCCAGGACCACCGGCGGGCCGGCTCGTCCACGGCGTCCACCACGAAGGGCAGCGCCACCCCCAGCGGGCCGCGCACCCGGCCGTGCACGCCGGCGGCCAGCCGGGGAACGGGCAGCTCCACCCCGGTGATCTGCGGCGCCCACTCCGGCCAGCGCGCCGGCACGGCGTAGCGCTCCCAGACCTCCGCCGGCGCCTCCGGACCGGTCGCGTGCAGCGTCAGGACGCTCACGCCGGCGGGCCGCCGAGGAGCAGCTGGCGCAGCATGTGCATCGCCAGCGACACGGCCCGCTGCCGGACCGCCGACCGCGACCCCGGCAGCACCACCGACCGCGGCTGGTGCCCGTCCGGGCCGACGGCGCACAGGTGCACCGTGCCGACCGGCTTCTCCGGCGACCCGCCGCCGGGGCCGGCGATCCCGGTGATGCCGACGCCGACGTCGGCACCGAAGCGGGCCCGCGCCCCCTCCGCCAGCGCCGCCGCCACCTGGGTGCTCACCGCGCCGTGCTCGGCCAGCATCTCCGCCGGCACGCCGACCAGCTGCTCCTTGGCCGAGTTCGCGTACGAGGCCACCCCGCCGAGGACCCACGCCGACGACCCCGCCCGCTCGGTCAGCCGCGCCACGAGCAATCCGCTCGTGCAGGACTCCGCGGTGGCCACCGTCAGCCCGCGCGAGCCGAGCGCCTCGGCGACCAGGTCGTCGACGGTCGGGCCGGTGGAGAACAGCTGCCCGCCGTGCGCCTCGCGCAGGACGTCGACCAGCCGGTCGTACTCGGGCTGCGCCGAGGGCCCGAACCGGCTGACGATCTCCAGCTCGCCCTCCCGGAGGCAGGTGGTGATCTCCAGGCCGGGGAACTCGTGCTGCCGCAGCGTCGCCGCCAGCTGCGACTCCAGCGTCCCCCACAGCCGGACCGTCTCCTGCCGCAGCTCGACGCGGTCGGCCAGCGCCCGCTGCACCTGCGCGTCGGCCAGCGCGGCGGGCCACATGCCCTGCAGCTCCGACGGCGGGCCGGGCAGCACGACGACCACCGGCCCGGTGCGGCCCTCGGCCGGGGGGACGACGAGACCGGGTGCGGTCCCGACCGGCGGCAGCACGGTGGCGCCCGCGGGGACCAGCGCCTGCTTCCGGACGCCGGCCGCGGTCGCCTCGGCGTCGGCCCGCCAGCCGCGGCCCTCCATGAGCCCCTCGACGATCGCGCCGATCCGCCGCTCCAGCTCCGGGTCGACCGCGGACGGCCGGCCCTGCACCTCGCCCACGAGTTGCGCGGTCAGGTCGTCGGCCGTCGGCCCGAGGCCCCCGGTGGTGATGACGAGGTCCTCGCCGGCGAGGTACCGCAGCGCCCCGCGCAGGTCGTCGGGCCGGTCCCCCACCACGAGGACGGCACCGACGTCCACACCCAGGAGCCGCAACTGCTCGGCCAGCCACGGGCCGTTCCGGTCGGTCACCCGCCCGGTGAGCACCTCGGTCCCGGTGACGACGATCCCCGCGCGCACGCCCACCCGGCCGACCCTAGTGAGGTCCGAGACCCGCCGCGTCGCTTGCGGGGAACACGCTGCTCACCCCGCTAGCGTGCCGGGGGACGGACCGGTCCGCTTCCGGACGCCGCGCGTGAGCGAGGAGGAACCGTGCACCAGCCGACCACCAGCCCCGAGCCCGCGACCCTGCCGGAGACACCGGTCCGCGGCGTCGCCGAGGCACCGGTGCCTCCCGGACCGCCGGTCCAGCCCACCGGCCCCGTGGACTTCGTCCCCGGACTGCCCGGCGTCGGCGCCCCGCTGCCGCCCGGCGCCCCGCTGCCGCCCGGGGCCACGCCGCCGCCCGGGGCCACGCCGCCCCCCGGGTTCGCGTCGCCCCCCGGGGCCTCGGCGCCGCGTCCCCGCAAGGGAGGGCGGCAGGGCGAACGGACGCGCACGCGGCGCGCCCCCCGCGAGGACCGCACCGCCCGCACCACCCCCCGCCTGCCCCGCCAGCAGACCGGGCTCGCCGGCGCCGGCCTGGCCGCCCTCTGCCTGCTCCTGCTCGAGGTCGGGCTGACGCTGGGCTTCGGGGACAGCCCGCTCTGGTCGACGGTCCCGCTGTGGTCGGTGTTCGCCACGCTGGGCGCCCTGCTCGGCCTGCTGCCCTTCGCCGGCCGCGTCGTCCCCGGCGTCCGGGTGCGCCCCGAGGGCGCGTGGCGGGTGGCCGCGGCCGGCCTGACCGGCCTGGCGGTCTTCTGGGTGCTCGTGGTGCTGCCGGAGGTGGCCAGCAACCGCGGCTTCGTCCTCACCGTCGCGCTGGCCGCGCTGGGCGCGGCGCTCTGGATCGCCCCGGCCCGCCGGCGGTGACCCCCGGGCACGGGTCAGCCGCGGCCGTTCCCCCGGCCGTTGCCGTTCCCGTTGCCCGAGTTCCCGTTGCCCGGGTTCCCGCCGTTGCCCGGGTTCCCGCCGGAGTCCGCCCCGTCGTCGGAGCCCCCTGAGTCGTCGGCGTCCCCGGAGTCGTCGGCGTCCCCGGAGTCGTCGGCGTCCCCTGAGTCGTCCGAGTCGTCCGAGTCCCCGGAGTCGCCGGAGTCCTCGGAGCCGTCGGCGTCGTCACCCGCGAGGTCGTCCGGCGCCGAGTCCGACCCCGAGTCCGACCCCGACGCCGAGTCCGACCCCGAACCGGAGCCCGAGCCCGAGCCCGGCCCCGACGCGCCCTCGGCCGGGTCGTCCACGACGTCCACGACGGGAGCCGGCGCAGGCGGCGGGACAACCGTCCCCACCACCCGCTCCACCACGACCGGCTCCGGCGGCGCCACGGCCACGGTGAGCGTCACGAGGTCACCCGGCGCGAGCGCGCCGACCGGGCCGAGGCCGACCACCTGGCCGGCCGGGACGTCGCCGCGCTCCTGCGTCACCCGCTCCACCCGCAGGCCGAGCGCAGCCAGCGCAGCCTCCACCTCGTCGACGGGCCGGCCGAGGTGGTCGGCGGCGGCCACCAGCACCCCCGCGGACGCCGGGTCGGACGGGGCGGCCGGCGGCGCCACGGTCCCCGCCACTGGCTCGTCGCCGGCGACCTGGAACGCGGCGATCCCGATGCCGACACCGGCCAGCAGCGCGGCGACCGGCACCAGCAGCCGACGGCGGCGCGGCACGGGCGTGAGCCCGGTCAGCGACAGCGGCGCCGTCGGGGGCGGCGGGAGGGTCCGCCCGGCCCGGACGTCGGCGACGGCGTCCCCGACGGCGGCACCGTCGGGGAACCGGGCGGCCGGGTCCTTGACCAGCGCGGTGGCGACCAGGGTGCGCAGCGGCCCGGGGACGTCGGCGGGCAGCGGCTCGGGCTCCTCGCGGATCTGCATGAGCGCGATCTGCACCGCGTTGTCTCCGTCGAACGGACGCCGCCCGGCGAGGCACTCGTAGGCGATCACCCCGAGGGCGTAGACGTCGCTGGCCGGGCCCGCCCGCCCGCCGGCGGCCTGCTCCGGGGACAGGTAGTGGGCGGTGCCGACGACCTGGCCGGTGCGGGTGAGCGGCACGCTCGACGCCGACCAGGCGATGCCGAAGTCGGTGACCTTGACCCGGCCGTCCACTCCCAGCAGCAGGTTGCCGGGCTTGACGTCGCGGTGCACCACCCCCGCGGCGTGCGCCACCGCCAGCGCGGCCGCCGCCTGCCCGACGACGTCCAGCGTGCGCTCGGCGTCGAGCCGGCCCTCCCGGGCGAGCAGGGCGGAGAGCGGCTCGCCCTCCACCAGCTCCATGACCAGGTAGGCGAGCGTCTCCCCCTCCGCCGACACCTCCTCGCCGTAGTCGTGCAGCGCGGCGATGGCCGGGTGCAGCAGCCGGGCGGTGTGGTGGGCCTCGGCGCGGAAGCGGGCGAGGAAGGTCGGGTCGCCGGTGTACTCGCTGCGCAGCACCTTCACCGCGACGACCCGGTCGAGCAGCCGGTCGCGGGCCCGCCACACCTGTCCCATGCCGCCGGTGGCGAGCAGGGTCTGCAGCTCGTAGCGGTCGCCGAGCGTGCGTCCCTGCGGTCCCGTCACCCTGCCCCCCGACCTCGCCCGTGCTCAGCGGTCTGCCAGCGTGCCACCGCGCGCGGTGGCCGGCCTCCCGGAGCGGTCAGTCCTCGTCCTCGTCGGGCGACCAGGAGTCCTCGTCCGGCGACCAGGAGTCCTCGTCGGAGGACGTGGTCGACGACGGAGCCGTGGTGGTCGTCGGCGCGGTCGTCGTGGTCGTCGGCGCGGTCGTCGTGGTGGGCGCCGACGTGGTGGGCGGGGCGGACGTCGGCGCCGCGCTGCCGGGCAGCTGGGTCGTCTGCGGGGCCTCGGAGGAGCTCGGCGGCGCGGCCGGGGCGGCGTCCTCCTGCGGAGCCGGGGCCGCGGCGGTGGTCTCGCCCCCGGCGTGGCCGGTCTGCGGCGTGGACGTGCGCTGCGACGTCGCGGGGCTGGGCGGCGCGACGGCGTAGCGGACGACCACCTCGTCGCCGGGCCGCAGCGACCCGCGGGGCGGCTCGAGCCCGGTGACCAGGCCGGGCACCGAGTCCGGGCTGACCTGCTGCTGCCGGGAGACCAGCAGCCCCAGCGCGGACAGCGCGAGCGCCACCTCGTCGACGGGGCGGCCCACGTAGTCGGCCGAGTCGAGCGCGATCGTCGCGTCCTCGGTCTGCGCCGCCGGCCGCGGCGACGGGGACGGGTCGTTGTTCACGGCGACGAAGACGCCAGCGGCGACCCCCGCCCCGAGCAGCAGCGTCAGCAGCGGCACGAGCACCGCCGCCGCGCGGTGCCGGCGACGGACCGGCGGGCTGATCGTGTGCGGCGCGGGCGTGCTGTCCGTCCGCGGGCTCGGCAGCGACGGCGCGACGGCGGGCTGCTCCCCGCTGCCGGGCGGGGCCGGGGGGACGGCGACCGCGCGGGTGGCCGGGGGCTCGACCTGCGGGCGGCCGGCCCGGATGTCGCCGATCGCCGCCACGAACGCCGCGCCGTCGGGCATCCGCGCCGCGGGGTCCTTGCTCAGCGCCCGGCGGATCAGCGTGCGGACCTCGCCCGGCAGCTCGTCGGGCATCGGGCGGGGGTCCTCCCGCACCTGCTTGAGCGCGATCGTGACGGCGTTGTCGCCCTCGAAGGCCGGGTGCCCGCACAGGCACTCGTAGCCGACCAGGCCGAGGGCGTAGACGTCGCTGGCGGGGGTGGCGTGCTTGCCCTCGGCGACCTCGGGCGCGAGGTACTGCGGGGTGCCGATGACCTGGCCGGTGCGGGTGAGCGGCACGCTGTCGGCCGACCAGGCGATGCCGAAGTCGGTGATCTTCACGCTGCCGTCGACGCGGATCAGGATGTTGCCCGGCTTGACGTCCCGGTGGACCAGGCCGACGCGGTGCGCCTCGGCCAGCGCGGAGGCGGTCTGCTCGAGCAGGCAGAGCGTGGCCTCGGCGTCGAGCCGGCCCTCCCGGTGCAGCACCGCCGACAGCGGCTCGCCCTCGACCAGCTCCATGACCAGGTAGGACAGCGCCTCGCCGTCGGGGGTCTCGGTCTCGCCGTAGTCGAAGACGGCGGCGATGTTCGGGTGGCTGAGCGCGGCGGCGTGCTGCGCCTCGGCGCGGAAGCGGGCCCGGAACGTGGGGTCGGCGGTGTACTCGCTGCGCAGCACCTTGACCGCGACGGGCCGGCCCAGCAGGTTGTCGACCCCGCGCCACACCTGTCCCATGCCGCCGGCGGCGATCAGGGCGGCGAGCTCGTAGCGGTCACCCAGGCTGCGCCGTCCCGGCTCCACCACGGTGGCTCACCCCTCGCCTGCGACCGGCCGCCCCGTCTCAGCCCCAGGGACTGCCGGTGCCCCTGGTCAGAAGATGTCCCGCCTCGCCTGCGACTACACATGCACGGGCTCGCCGGTCGCATCCCGGGCGTGTCGCAGTCCGGAGAACGCGTCCGGTTCCCCCGACGGGAACCGCCTCCATCATCCCAGGGCGGCGGCAGCGTGGGACGGGGTCGTTCGTCACCCCTCGAAGAGGGCGCGCCCCCACCAGTCGTCGTCCCCGCGGACCCCGGGCGGGCAGGCGAACACGGCCGAGGAGGTGTGGACGACGTACTCGTTGAGCTCGTCGTCCTGCAGGTTGCGCTGCACCTGGACGAACCCCGTCTCGGGGTTGCGCTGGAAGGCGATGAAGAACAGCCCGGCGTCGAGGCGACCCAGCTGGTCGGAGCCGTCGACGAAGCTGTAGCCGCGCCGCAGGATCGCCGTCCCCGCGTTGGTCGGGTGGGCGAGGAAGACGTGGCTGGTCTCGGGGATCGCGAACTCGCCGTCGACCTGCGCGGTGAAGTCGACCGGGTCGAACTCGCGCTGCTGCCCCAGCGGCGCCCCCTCGCCCTTGGTCCGGCCGATGGTCTTCTCCTGGTCGTCGAGCGTCGAGCTGTCCCAGACCTCGATGTGCATCCGGATCCGCCGGGTGACCAGGTAGCTGCCGCCGGCCAGCCAGTCCGAGCCGCTGTCCCCGTCGGCCACCCACACGAACCGGTCGATCGCGGTGGCGTTCTCCGCCTTGAGGTTCGCGGTGCCGTCCTTGAACCCGAACAGGTTGCGCGGGGTGGCCTGGTCGGTCGTCGTGGACGACGTCCGGCCGAAGCCGAGCTGCGACCAGCGGACGCTGACCTTCCCCGCGCCGATGCGGACCAGGTTGCGGACGGCGTGCACCGCCACCTGCGGGTCGTCGGCGCAGGCCTGGATGCACAGGTCCCCACCACTGATCGCCGGGTCGATCGACTCGTTGGCGAACGGGGGCAGCTCGGCGAGCGGCCCGGGACGGCGGGCGGCCAGCCCGAAGCGGTCGCGCCCGTCGGCGGTGGTGAACAGGGTCGGGCCGAAGCCGATGGTGAGCGTGAGCCGCGAGGCGGGCAGGCCCAGCGCCTCGCCGGTGTCGTCCGGCACGGCGTACCGGCCACCGCCCAGGGCGCCCTCGGGCCCGGCGTCCTGTCCGGCGGTCATCCGGCGGGCGGCCGCCGTCCAGGCCTGGAGCAGCGCGACGAGCTCCTCGCGGCTGTCGGTGGTGACGTCGAGCGCGACGAAGTGCAGCCGGTCCTGCGCCGGCGTGACGATGCCGGCCTGGTGGGCACCGGAGAACTCGACGACGTCGCTGACGTCCGTGCCGGGCGCGGACCCCGCCGTGGCCCGGCCGATCGCGCCGCCGGCGGCCCCGGCAGCGAGGACCCCCGCCGTGCCGGCCCCGAAGAGGCCGAACAGGCGTCGCCGGGACAGGCCCCGGGCAGGTGGGGTCGGTTGGCTCATGGCTGCCTCACTGCACTGGTCCGCGGCCGGGCACGGCCGCGGACGACGATCAGCGGCCGGGGACGACCGCGCTGCTGGTCAGCGGTCGGCGACGACCGCGGCGACCTGGCTGACGGACTCGCTGAGCGCGGTGACGCTGTCGCTCAGGCCGCGCAGCTGCTCCTGCGTGAGCTGGTCGTAGAGGACCCAACCGTCGCCGGCCCGGTACTGTTCCAGCTCCGCCTCGGTGGCCGCGAACCGCTCGTCGATCTGGGCCACCAGGTCGGGGTCGGCCTCCTCGAGGTAGGGCCGGAGCGCCTGGACGGCGGCCTCGGAGCCCTCGAGGTTGGCCGCGAAGTCCCACAGGTCGGTGTGCGAGTAGCGGTCCTCCTCGCCGGTGATCTTGCCGGTCGCGATCTCGTCGAGCAGCGCCTTGGCGCCGTTGGCCAGCTGCAGCGGGTCGAGGACCACGTCGTTGGCGAGGTCGACGACCTCCTGCACGTCGGCGTCGAGCTGGTCGGCGTACGGGCCCATCGCCGAGACGTCGCCGGTCTCCCACAGCGCCTGCTCGATGCGGTGGTAGCCGGTGAAGTCCTCCCCCGGCGCCTGGTCACCCTCGCGGCCGTCGATGAGCGGGTCGAGGTCGCCGAAGCTCTCGGCCACCGGCTCGATCCGCTCCCAGTAGGTGCGCGCCACCGGGAACAGCGCCTTGGCGCCCTCGACGTCCCCGGCCCGGACGGCGTCGGTGAAGGCCTTGGTCTGCTCCAGCAGGGCGCCGGTCTGGCTCTGCACGTAGCGCTGGTAGTCCGCCGAGGCCTGGGCGAGGGTCTCGTCCTCGGACAGCTGCGGCGCGTCACCGGTGACGGTGAGCGCGTTGCGGATCCCGTCGCCGACCATGCCGGGCTTGCAGGCGGTCTCGTAGTCCCCGGCCGGCAGCTCGACCAGCAGCTCGCGGGTGAGCCCGGGCGCGATGTTCTCGACCTCGCCCATGACCCGGTCGCCCTCGGCGTAGACGTAGAACTCGGTGACCCTGCTGCCCTGGTTGGTGACCTCGAACGAGTGGGTGCCGGCCGGCAGCTCGGACTCCGCGACGTCGCAGGCGTCGTCGGTGGAGGCCACCGTGATCGTGTCCGCCGCCGCGGAGCCGGAGGCGCCCTCACCGCCGGCGTCGCTCCCGCTGCTGCCGCAGGCCGCGGTGGTCAGGGCCGCGAGCAGGGCCGCGGTGAGGAGGGGGAGGCGACGGCCACGGAGGCGGGGACTATGCGCGGACATTCTCGTGGGTCTCCGGCTTCGACGGGTTCCCCGGCACGGCGCCGGGGGACGAGGTTGTGGCGGCCACCCGTGGGCGGGCCGGCCAGAGGAAGGCGACGAGCACCGGGACGACGTAGACGACCCAGGCGATCGACTCGAGGACGGTCGGGGCCGGGGTGATGTTGAACATCCCGGCCAGCGCCGCGCCGTACCAGCTGTTCGGGTCGAGGACGCCGGACACGTCGAAGGCCAGCGTGTCCAGGCCGGGCAGCACGCCCGCCTCCTGGAAGTCGTGGACGCCGTACTTGAGGATCCCGGCCGCGACGAAGACCAGCAGCACGCCGCTGACCGTGAAGAACCTCGACAGGTCGACGCGGATCGCGCCGGCGTAGAGCCCGAAGCCGATGAGGACGGCGCTGAGCACGCCGACGGTGATCGCGACCAGCGGCGTCGCGGTGGTCGTGGCCCCCTGCGCGGCGGCGTAGAAGAGCAGCGTCGTCTCCAGGCCCTCGCGGACGACGGAGAGGAAGGCGACGCCGGCGACGGCCAGCGCGCCCAGGCCCAGGGCGTGCTCCAGCTGCCCGGTCAGCTCGCCCTTCAGCCTGCGGGCGGTCCGCCGCATCCAGAAGACCATCCAGGTCACCAGGCCGACGGCCAGCACCGAGGTGATCGCCTCGAACAGCTCCTGGGACCGGAAGTCGGCCAGGAGCGTCGTCTCGGTGTAGGTGAGCAGGGCGCCGAACAGCACCGACAGCGCGACGGCGAGGGCGACGCCGGCCCACAGCGGCCACAGCTGCCGCCGGCGGCCGGACTTCACCAGGTACGCCACCAGGATGCTGACCACCAGGGTCGCCTCGAGCCCCTCGCGGAGACCGATCAGGTAGCTGGCGAGGAACGCCTGGTCCATGCGGGACCCCATCCGTGACGCGACGAAGCCCCGCGACGGCGTCGTAGGGCAGGCTCACCTTACTCACGCCGCCCGGGATCGTTGCCTCGGTCATCCGTCCCGGTTCCGGCCGCCGGAGGTCCCGGGACGGTGGGTGTCGCGGGCCGGCGCCCGGGGGTGTGGCGGGTCGGCGTTGCGCCGACGTTGCAGCGGTACCGGCCGGTACGCGGCGAACGCTTGCCAGGCGCAACCGCCGACTGTGACGGTGGACACGTCGGCGGCCGGTCAGGGTCGCCGGTCACCTCCCAGAGCCGAGAGGACGGTCCATCGATGACCAACCCTGCCGAGCAGGCCGAGGAGCAGGCTCCCACTGCGCCCCGTGCCGTCCCGGACATGACCGAGGTCCTGGCCGACGCGCCCACCAACTGGGGCAAGTGGGGGCCGGACGACGAGGTCGGGTCGCTCAACTACCTCACCGCCGAGGAGGTGCTGCGCGGCATCCAGCACGTGAAGCAGGGCAAGGTCTTCACGCTGCAGCGGCTGATCGGCGACCCGAAGGGCGACCCGGTCTGGCCGGGGCGCTCACCGGCGGAGCGGACGATGATCCTCGACGAGTCCAGCTGGGACTCCCCCGACGCCCCGCAGTTCCCCGGCGGCCTGCACTACGCCGACGACAAGATCAACGCCTTCCTGCAGGGCTCCACGCAGTACGACGCCCTGGGGCACGTCTGGTACGGCGGGCAGATCTGGAACGGCTACGACGCCCGGACGACGGTCGGCGGGATGGACCGGGCCAGCGTCGAGCCGATCGCCCAGCGCGGGGTCGTGGGCCGCGGCGTGCTGCTGGACATGGCCCGCTTCCGCGGGAAGAAGACCCTCGACAAGGGCGAGACGTTCACCCACGAGGACCTCGTGGCCTGCGCGGAGGCCCAGGGCACCCGGATCGAGAAGCACGACATCCTCGTCATCCGGACCAACTTCCTCCAGCTCTTCTACGACCAGGGCGAGAAGTTCTACGACGGCTTCAACGAGCCCGGCCTGGTCTACAGCCCCGAGCTGGTGCGCTGGTTCCAGGACATGGAGATCCCGAACCTGGTCACCGACACCATCGCCAACGAGGTCACCTACGACCCGAACAACGGCACCGCCCTGCCGCTGCACTGCGCGCTGATGCGCAACCTCGGCGTCACCCTCACCGAGATCTGCGACCTGGAGCGGCTGGCCGAGGACTGCGCGCAGGACCAGCAGTACACGTTCCTGTACGCCGCCGCGCCGCTGAAGGTGCACCAGGCCACCGGCTCGCCGGTCAACCCGCTCGCCGTCAAGTAGGCACGATGTCTGTCTACGAGCAGCGTCCGTGGCTGGCCCTCTACGCGGAGGGCCAGCCCGCGGACATCACCCCCGAGCACGACTCGGTGCTGGCGGTCTTCGAGGCCGCCCTCGCGGCCGCGCCGGACGCCGTCGCGATCCGCTACTTCGACGGCGTCCTCACCTTCGCCGACCTCGACGCCGCCTCCGACGCGCTGGCCGTGGGGCTGGCCGAGGCCGGGTTCGCCCCGGGCGACCGGATGGGCGTCTACGTGCAGAACGACCCGGCGTTCGTCATCGGGCTGCTCGGCGCGTGGAAGGCCGGCGGCGCGGCGGTGGCGATCAACCCGATGAACAAGGCCCGCGAGCTGACCTACCTGCTCGGCGACTCCGGTGCCACGGCGCTGCTGTGCCTGGACGACCTGTACGAGTCGGTGGCCCGCGACGTCCTGCCCGAGACGCAGGTGCGCACGGTGGTCACCTGCTCGGCGCTGGACCGGCAGAGCCGCGACGACCCGCGCGTGCTCGGCGACGTCGTCCGGTCCCGGCCGGAGGGCACCCTCGACCTCGAGGAGCTGCTCGCCACGCACGCCGGCAAGGAGCCGAGCGCCCCGGCGCCGTCCGGGGACGACGTGGCGATCCTGACCTACACGTCGGGGACGACGGGCGTGCCCAAGGGCGCGATGAACACCCACCGCACGATGGTGTTCAACGCCTACACCTACCGGGACTGGGTCGGCCTGACGCCGCAGGACAGCGTCCTGGGCATCGCGCCGCTGTTCCACATCACGGGGCTCGTCGCGCACGTCGCGGTCGCGCTGCTGGTCGGCTGCCCCCTGGTGCTGGCGCACCGCTTCCACCCGGAGGCGGTGCTCGACACCATCCGGGAGCAGCGACCGACGTTCACCATCGGGTCGATCACCGTGTTCATCTCCCTGATGGGGGTGCCGGGGGTGTCCCGGGACGACTTCGCGTCGTTCCGCGCCATCTACTCCGGCGGCGCCCCGATCGCCCCCGCGGTGACCGACCAGTTCGAGGCGCTGACCGGGCACTACATCCACAACGCCTACGGGCTCACCGAGACCAACTCCCCGTCGCACCTGGTCCCGCTGGGCCGCAGGGCGCCGGTGGACGCCGACTCGGGTGCGCTGTCGGTCGGGGTGCCGGTCTACAACACGGTCGTCCGCATCCTCGACGAGGACGGCAAGGAGCTGCCGCCCGGCGAGATCGGGGAGATCGCCACCGCGGGGCCGCAGGTCGTGCCGGGGTACTGGAACAAGCCCGAGGCGACGGCGGAGTCCCTGCCCGGCGGCGAGCTGCGCACCGGCGACGTGGGGTTCATGGACGAGCAGGGCTGGTTCTACATCGTCGACCGCAAGAAGGACATGATCAACGCGGCGGGCTACAAGGTGTGGCCCCGCGAGGTCGAGGACGTCCTGTACGGGCACCCCGCGGTGCGCGAGGCGGCGGTGGTCGGCGTCCCGGACGCCTACCGCGGCGAGTCGGTGAAGGCCTTCGTGTCGCTCAAGCCGGGCATGACCGCGACCCCCGAGGAGGTCATCGCCTTCGCCAAGGAGCGCATGGCCGCCTACAAGTACCCGCGGTCGGTGGAGCTGGTCGACGAGCTGCCGAAGACGACGACGGGGAAGATCCTCCGCCGCGAGTTGCGGGACAAGCCGCCGACCGGCTGACCCGCCGGGTCGAGATCGCGCGATCTCGTACGCTCCCGCCCCGGGAGACGGCGAGAGCGCGCGATCTCGCCCCGACAGGGAGGGAGGGCGACGATGCCCGAGACCGTGACCCGCGAGGACGCCGACGGCGTCGCCACGATCACCATGCTGCGGGCGGGGCTCACCCACCAGTCGCGCCGCGAGCTGCTCGACGTCGTCCGCGAGGTCGGCGCCGACGGGTCGGTGCGGGCGGTCGTCCTCACCGGGACCGGCCGGGCGTTCTGCGTGGGCCAGGACCTCGCCCAGCACGTCGAGGCGTTGAAGGACGACGCGGCGGGCTCGCTGTCGGTGGTCGAGGACGAGTACAACCCGCTGGTCCTGGCGCTGGCCGCGCTGCGCGTGCCGGTCGTCGTCGCCGTCAACGGCGCGTGCGCCGGCGCGGGCCTCGGCCTCGCGCTCGCCGGCGACCTGCGCATCGCCGCCGCCGGCGCGAAGTTCACCACCGCCTTCGCCGGCATCGGGCTGTCCAGCGACTCGGGCCTGGCCTCCCGCCTGGTGCACTGCGTCGGCGGCTCGCGGGCCGCCGAGATCCTCCTGCTGCCCGACCCCTTCCCGGCCGAGACCGCGGCGATGTGGGGCCTGGTGCACCGGGTGGTCGAGCCCGAGCAGGTGCTGCCCGAGGCCCAGGCGCTGGCCGCGCGGCTCGCCGCGGGGCCCACGGCCGCCTACCGGGCGCTCAAGACCGTGCTGGCCACCGCGGCCACCGACTCCCTCGAGGACACCCTCGCCCTGGAGGCCCGGCTGCAGAAGGAGCTCGGGCAGACCGCCGACCACCGGGAGGCCGTCGAGGCGTTCCTGGAGAAGCGCACCCCGCGGTTCACCGGTCACTGACGGTGTCGACACGGCCGACACCGCCCGCCGCACGCCGTAGGGGGACGGTCACTGCCGGTCGGCGATGACAGGCTCCGCCCAGGTCGTCAGGAGGGGGAGACGTGACGGAGCTGGCGGGGTCCCGGGGGACGCGGAGCACAGCAGCAGGAGGTCCGGCCGGGAGGTCGCCGTCCCCGCGCCCCGCGCCGGCGCCGCGGACGGCGCGGGACCGGGGGCCGCAGCCGCCGACGGCGCACGACCGGGGACCGCGGCCGCGGCCGGTCGTCTTCACGGGCAACGTCGTCGCCCAGCTCCCGCCACCGCCGCCCCCGCGCCCGGCGACGACCAGTGACATCGCCCCGCCGATCGGCCGGACCCGGCCGGAGGTGCCCGGCACCGTGCGCGCCACCGCCGCCCTGTGGTGGGCCGGCTGCCTGGCGGCGCTGACCGGCCTGGGCGCAGCGCTGCTGGACTCCGAGGCGCTGCGGGCCCGGCTGACCGAGACGGCCACCGCCGCGGACCCCACCGCCGCCGCCGACCTCGTCGCCGACGGGGTGCGGGCCACGATGGTCCTCGTCCTGGCGAGCGTCGCCGTGCTGGTGACGGTCTCCCTGGTGTGGGTGGGCCTGCTGCTGCGCGCCCGGTCGTGGGCCAGATGGGCGCTGGTGGTCACCGCGCTGCCGACCCTGCTGGCCCTGGACGTGGCGCAGAGCGTGGTCGCCGGCGACGCCGACACCGACCGGCTAGCGCTGGTCGCCGCCGCCGGGCTGCTCGTCGTCGCGCTCGTCCCGCTGCTCAGCCGCTCGGCCCGCGCCTTCTGCCGGAGCGCCCGGCGCTGACCCCGGCCAGCCGTCCAGCTCGGCGAGCACCGCCTCGCAGGAGCGGACGACGACCGCGGCGGCGTCGGCGCTCGCCCGGCCGGCCAGCGGGTCGCCGGCGACCGCACGCCAGCGGTCCAGCGCCGCCCGCGCCGCGGCCCGCAGGTCGGCGTGCGCGGTGTCCTCCGGCAGCCCGAGGCGGGCGGCGGGGCCGGTCCCGTCGGCCCCCAGCAGCCGCTCGGCGTCCGGCCGCCGCTCCTCCGGCAGCGGGCTGTCGGCCGACCGCGTCCGGGCCAGCAGCTCCAGCTCGGCCAGGCCCGGCGCGGTCAGGCGGACCCGCTCCACCCCGGCGCGCAGCGCGTCGGCGCCGTCCACCGGGTGCTGGTCCAGCACCGTCTGCAGCAGCCGCAGCGCCGTCCCGGCCTTCACGTGGGCGCCGCGGTCGGTCAGGTGGACCCGCATCAGCCGCTGCAGCTCGGCCAGGCCGCTGCGCCGCAGCAGCTCCTCGGCCAGGGCGGAGGCGTCGGGCACCCCGGCCCGGATCAGCGTCAGCGACAGCCGGATGCCGAACAGGCCCAGCCGGTCCAGCAGCGAGGCGCGCACGTCGGGCGCGACCGGCACGGGCGCCTCGGGGCGGCAGAACCGGTCGGGGGTCAGCAGCATCGCGGCGACCTGCGCCTGGTCGGCGCCGGCCAGGGTGCGCAGCGCGACGAAGTCCCCGTGCCGCAGCGTGCGGGCGGCCAGGGCGAGCAGCCCCGCGACGGGCACCACGGCCGCGCTCACCGCCCGGACCGCGGGGTCCTCCGACATGCGCCGGGCCACCGCGCCGGCGGCGTGCATCGCGTCCAGCCGCCCGGCGCCGACCTCGTCGGCGCGGGAGAGCACGGTGATCGTGGTGGTGTGCGCGCCGGCGGCCGTGCCGGCCTGGAACGCGGCGAGGACGGCGACGTCCTCGGGCTGGGGCTGGCGGGTGAGGAACACGACCGCGTCGGCGCCGGAGAGCCCCTCGTCGGCGTCGAGGAAGGTGCGGGTGCGGGCGCTGGTCCCCGTGGACAGCGAGGAGATGCCGGGGGTGTCGATCACCGTCGCCGGCTGCAGGTCGGGGGCCGGCCACTCCACCACCAGCCGGTCCACCTCCTCGGGCGGGGTGCCCTCCAGCTCCAGCTGCAGGCCACCGTCGGCCCGGCGGACCGGCAGGGCGCGCGCCTCGCCGTCGGTGCCGTGCAGGACCACCCGGGGGGTGGCCCCGTGCAGGTAGAGGGTCACCACGCGGGTGCACTCGCCGGCGTCGGTGGGCGCGATCCGGGCGCCCACCAACGCGTTGAGCAGCGTGGACTTCCCCGACTTGACCCGCCCGACCAGCGCCAGGCGCAGCGGCTCGTCCAGCCGCCGCCGCTGCGCCCGGAGCAGCTCGGCGACCGCCGGCTCGTCCGCGTAGCGCTCCAGCGCCTCGTCCAGCAGGGCGCGGACGTCGTCCAGGACGGTCGCCGGCGCGGCCGCGGTGAGCGTCACGGGACGGCCACCGCCGCCCGGTTGAGCTGCCGCACCTCGGCGGCGAGCCGCTCCAGCTGGTCCAGCCGCAGCCGCAGCGAGCGGATGCGGGCGTCGCGCTCGGCGGTGGCCTCCTTCGTCGACCGCTGGGCGGCGGCCACGGCGTCGGCCAGCGAGCGGGACATCTCCTCGGCGGTGTCGCTGATCAGGTCGCGCAGGGTGCGCTGGACCGTGCGCAGCCGGTCCTTGAGCTGCTTGCCGACCTGGAACACCACCTCGTCGAGGTGCCGGCGGACGACGGCCTTCGCCTCGGACTGCCGCCGCTGCACCCGCTGCTTGCGGTCGTCGTTGTAGGCCTTGCGGCCGAGCAGGACGCCGGCGGCCAGCGAGATCGGGTTGATGATCGCCATCCCGGCCAGGCTGGTGACCAGCCCGGTCATCAGGACGCCGGTGTAGGAGCCGCGCAGGCCGATCAGCGTCCGCTCCCGCAGGGTCATCGCGCCGTCGTCGATCTCCGGCAGGTCGACCAGGTTCTCCAGGGCGTCGCCGGCGGCCCCGACCGACAGTGCCGGGACCGCCGCGCCGCCGTCCCGGGAGAACTGCTCGATCACCCGCTCGGCGAGCCACTCCGAGCGCTGCTCGGCCCAGACGTAGCTGTCGGCGACAGCGGCGGCGATCCGCCGGTCCAGCCACTCGGCCAGCTCGGGCCAGGCCGGGCCGGGGTCCTGGGCGTCGATCGCCTCCTCGGCCTCGCGCGTCACCACCCGGGAGCGGTCGCGCAGGTCGAAGTCGATGTCGCTCATCAGGTCGGTGACGCCGTCGGCGAGCACCTGCTGCCAGCGGGAGGACCGGCGCCGCAGGTCGTCGGCGGCGGCCTTGGCCTCCTCCAGCCCGCGCAGCAGCTCCTCCCGGCCGGCGGGGTCCTCCAGGCCGGCCAGCTCCGATCGGACGGCGAGGGCGAGGTGGTCGGTCACCGCGCCCAGGTCGTGCACCAGCGAGCGCCGCGCGAGGACCTCGGCGCGGTCGACCACCTCGCGGCGCAGGTGCGTGACCAGCGCGCCGATGCCCGATTCCTCGTGCAGCTCGCGGTCGCGGTGCTGCACCGCCAGCTGGGCCAGGGCGGAGGAGACCGCGAACAGCGGCGCCTCGACGCCGCGGCCGGCCAGGTGGGCGCGGTCGAGCTCGACGACCGTGCGCCACTGCGGGCAGGCGTCGGTCTTGGTGAGGACGCAGATCACC
Source organism: Geodermatophilus sp. SYSU D00965 (assembly GCF_054050075.1). Taxonomy (NCBI): domain Bacteria; kingdom Bacillati; phylum Actinomycetota; class Actinomycetes; order Geodermatophilales; family Geodermatophilaceae; genus Geodermatophilus; species Geodermatophilus sp. SYSU D00965. The sequence goes on from NZ_JBJGYQ010000008.1 coordinate 17,710, forward strand.
GTCGGGCACAGCGCGCGGGCCTGCTCCAGGAAGGCCATCTCCGGGGCGGTGAACTCCTGGCTGGCGTCGGACACCAGCAGGACCGCGTCCGCGGTGGGCAGCAGGTCCACCGTGCGCAGCGCCCGCACCGTGCCCACGCCGCCCACCCCGGCGGTGTCGACGAGCTCCAGGCCGCCGTCCAGCAGCCGCCGCGGCAGCTCCACCTCCGCCTGCACCAGCCGCTCGTCGGGACCGGTCACCCGGGCGGCGACCTGCTCGATCGGCACCGGCACCCGCTCGGTGGGGACGTCCTCCCCCGCCGCGCCGGCCGGACCGGTGGCCAGCACGAGGGTCGCGCGCGGCGCCTCCCCGTTGCGCACCACCGTGGGGACGACGGTCGCGACGTCGTCGGCCACCGGGCAGACCGGCGCCCCCACCAGCGCGTTGACCAGCGAGCTCTTGCCCTGCTTGGGCTCCCCCACCACCAGGACGCGAACCCCGGGGGACTGCGAGCGCGCCCGCGCCTGCAGCAGCCGCCGGTGCAGGTCCGGCCGCTCGCAGACCTCCGCGAGCGCCAGCGCCCGGTCGATCACCTGTGCTGACGTGGCCACGATCACCTCCTGGTACCCCGGTCCTACCACCCGTGAGGACGACAGCCGTGCACCCGGTCCCGGACGCCCTGGGCGGGCAGCCGGGACCGGGTGCGTCGGCGTGTCGGGGTCAGTCCTCGACGGTGACCTCGACCGGGCCGGTGTTGGCCAGCGCCTCGTCCGCCGCGAACGCGTTCTCGTCGTTGTTGTTGAAGTCGTTGTCCTCGGAGGTGAAGGAGTCCTCGAGGTCGGCCTGGAAGGAGTCGTTGATCGAGTTGTCCGAGTTGTCCTGGAAGGAGTCCTCGACCTCGACGTCGTAGTTCGTGGAGTTGTCGGAGTTGTCGGAGTTGTCGGAGTTGTCCTGGAAGGAGTCCTCGACGTCGACGTCCACCGACTCGTCGTCGAAGGAGTCGTTGACCTCGACGTCCACGTCGTCGCCCACCTGGCCGCCGCGGTCGGCGATCGCGGTGTCCTCGTTGAAGCTGTTGGTGGCGTTGCCCACGTTCTCGGACTCGTCGACGAGCGCGCCGTCGCCGGTGTTGACGTTCACGTCCTCCAGGTCGACGTCGACGTCGGTCTCGGAGTTGCCGATCTCGTTGTCGTCGTTGCCGTTCCCGATGATCCCGTCACCACCGATCTCGTTCTCGGTGGTGCTGTTGTCGATCTCGATCCCGGAGTCCTCCACGTCGCCGCCCACGGCCACACCGTCGCCGGTGTTGTTCACCACGTCCTCGACGTCGCCGCCGGCGGCCACGCCGTCCCCGCCGACGAGCACGTTGTCGTCCCCGAAGATCGCCTGCGCGTCGCCGCTGACCCAGATGCTGTGCGAGGCGTCGACCGAGACGTGGGTCTCGTGGTTGGTGTACTGGATCTCCTGCAGGTGGGTGATCACGACCGTCTCGTGCCCCCCGCCCGACCCCGAGTGGCCGTGGTCGCCGGAGTCGTCGTCCTCGTCGTCGTCCTCGTCCTCGTCCCGGCCGGAGGAGACGCCGGTGGGGCGGTCGTCGTCCTCGTCGCGGTCGCGGCCCGAGTGGACGCCCGAGGGCCGGCCGCCCCCGTCGCTGTCGCACGAGTCCCCGCCGCCGCCGTTCCAGCCGCCGACCGTGGAGTAGTCCGAGACCATCGGCAGCAGGTCGGCGACGTCGTCCGGGGAGACGTCGGTCAGCCCGGCCGCGTCGAGCGCGCCCCGGGGGTCCTCCTCGTAGGCCGCGGCCTTCTCCGGGTCACGGAACAGGTCGAGGATGAAGTCGAGCAACGAGCTGGCGAGAGTCGACATGGCTGGCACTCCTGGGTCTGGGGCCGGTCCGCCATCGGCCGGCTGGCGAGTGCAGTCCACCTCCCGGGGAGCGCCCCCGGCATCGGGTCCGATCCCCCCATCCTCGTCACCCGATTAGGGGGTGTCGGTTGACGGACCGTTAGGGGCTGCGGGGTGTCGCCCCCCACTTACGCACCGCATCCGTCCGTGGCGTGTGGCTGGCGGGACAGATGGTGGAGCGGGCCATACGTTCGCAGGGCCGGCAGGTCGAAGACGTGGCCCCGGGGTGTGAGCGATGCGGACCAGGGGGCACCTGTGCGCAACGGCGAGTACGGGTTGGGGATCGACATCGGCGACGGAACCATCTCCGCCGCGGTGTCGGGGAGCGACGAGGAGGGCGCGGCGACCGCGGAGACGCTGGTCATCGAGGGGTGCGGCAGCACGGCGCCGGCGGCGCTGGCCGTCGGCGACGACGGCCGGGTGACGTTCGGCGAGGGCGAGGGCGCGACCCCCGTGGGGCACGTCCTGGCCCTCGTGGGCGACCCCGCTCCCCTCTACGTGGGCGACCGCCCCGTGGGGGCCGCCGAGCTCGCGGCCGGCGCGGTGCAGCGCATCCGCGAGGCGGCCGCCCGGCACGCGGGGCGGCCGGACTCCTGGACCGTGGTCACGGTGCCGCCGTCGTGGGGCGGGCACCGCCGGTCGGTGCTCGCCCGCGCGCTCGAGACCGCCGGCGTGCCCCGGTTCTCCCTGGTCTCCAGCGCGGTCGCGGCGGCCCACCACCACGTGACCTGCGGGGACCTCCGGCCCGACGCCACCGTGGCCGTCTACGACCTCGGCGCCAGCACGCTGGACACCGCGGTGGTGGGCCCCACCCCCGACGAGCCGCTCGGCCACCTGGGGGTCCCCCCGGCTCCCCGGCCCTGGGGCGGGCGGGACGTCGACGACGCCGTCGTCGCGCACGTCGTCCGCTACGTGGGGACGCCCGCCGACGCCGCCGCGGCCCGCGCGCTGCGCGCCGCGTGCACCGCGGCCAAGGAGGCCCTGTCGACCGAGACGACCGTCCTGGTCGCGGTGGACGGTGCGGACGGACCGGTCCGACTCACCCGCGAGGAGCTCGACGAGGTCCTCGACGGGCCCACGCGGGCGTCGGTGCCGGCCGTCGTCGAGGCGCTCGCGGCCGCCGGGGTCGACCTGGCGGACCTGGACGCGGTCGTCCTGGCCGGCGGCGGGGTCCGCGTCCCGCTGGTCGCCGAGGTGCTCTCCGGCGAGCTCGGCCGGCCCCTCGTCGTCGCGCCCGACCCCGCCCTCACCCCGACCCTCGGTGCGGCCGCCCTCGCCGCCGACGCCCTCCTGGCGGTGCAGCTGCTCGCCACCGCTGCCGAGGACGCCACCGCTGCCGGGGGCGCCGTCGTCGCCGTCCCGGCCGCCACCGCTCCGGAGTCCGCCGACCTCGAGGAGGACGCGCCGGGCCGGCTGGTTCCCCGGCGGCCGCGCGGCACGCAGCGCCCCGCACGGAGCCACCGCAGCTCCCGCCTCCGGCGGGGGGCAGTCGTGGCCGGGGGCTTCCTCGGCCTGGTCGTGCTGCCCCCGGCCCTGGCCGGGGTGCTCGGCGTGGACCTCACCAGCCTCCCGAGCGACAGCGTGGTCTCCGACGCGCAGGACCGGGCGGTCGTGGCCTCCGGCAGCGCGGCGGTCGACGGCAGCTCGGCGCCCCGCGAGGCCGCCCCCGAGGACCGCGGGCAGGGCGCGGGCACGGGTCGCGCCCCCGCGGCCGACCCGGGCAGCGTGCTCCCGGGCGGCGGGCTGAGCGCCGGCGCTCCCACGGGCACCCAGGACACCACCCGGCCCGCTCCGGGCACCTCCGCGGCCGGCACCCCGCGGGCGCCCGGCACGACCACCTCCCCCGGCGGCGGGACGACGACGAACCCGCCCCGTCCCGGCGCCACGCCGCCCACCACGCCGAGCCAGGGCACGACGACGCCGCCGGTGACCACGCCGAGCCAGGGCACGACGACGCCGCCGGTGACCACGCCGCCGACAACCGACCCGCCCACCACCACGCCGCCGACCGACCCGGCGCCGGTGACCGAGCCCGACCCGGTCCCCGACCCGGACCCGGTCCCCGACCCGGTGCCGGACCCCGAGCCCGTGCCCGACCCCACACCCGAGCCCGACCCCACTCCCGACCCCGTCCCCGACCCGGCCCCCGAGCCCGCGCCCGACCCCGCCGGGATCGTGCTCGCGGCGGCGGACCTGTGATCGCCGACATCGGCGCCGGGGGGACGCTGCTGGCCGACTGCGGGCCCGACGTGGTCCGCGAGCTGGCCGGGCACGCCGGCCGGTCCGCCGTCCCGGTGACCGTCCAGGGCCCCGGGGGGACGGGCAAGACCCGGCTGCTGGAGGAGCTGGCCGCGGCGCACCGGCGGGCCGGGCTGCCGGTCCTCGACGCCGCGCCGGCCGATCCCGCCGTCCTCCCGGACGCGTTCGCCGTCGTGGTCGACGACGCCCACCGGCTGACCGAGGCCACCGCGGCCGGGCTGATCGACCTGCTGCGGCACCCCGGTGCCCGGGTGTCGATCGCCTACCGGCCGTGGCCGCGGCCGCGGCCGCTGACCGCGCTGCTCGCCGAGCTGGGCGCCGACCGGCGCGCCGTCGTCGTGGGCCACGCCGACCGCGCCCAGGTGCGCGGCTGGGCGCGGGAGCACCTGGGCCAGGCGGTGTCCCCGGCGCTGGTGGACGCCGTCCTGGCGCAGACCGGCGGGCTCCCCGCGCTGGTCCACCCCCTGCTGCGGTCGCTGGCCCGCCGCGGACCCGGGTCGGCCACCCCCGGACAGCCGGCCCGGCTCGTCGTCCCCGAGGAGGTCGCCGACCGGGCCCGCGCCGGCCTGGCGTCGGTCGACGAGGGCACCCGGGCCCTGCTGCACGCCGTCGCCGCCGGCGCTCCGCTGGACGACGAGGTGCTCGGCGACCTCCTCGGCGTGCCGGCCCTCGACGCGGCCGAGCTGATCAGCGCCGCGCGGGCCACCGGGCTGCTGCTGGGCACCGGCGCGGTGGTGCCGGTCGTGGCGCACGTGCTGCTCGCGTCCACGCCGCCCGACATCACCCGCCGGACCCGCCGGCAGCTGCTGGCGCTGCTGCTCGAGCGCGGCGAGGAGCCGCTGGAGCTGGCCCGGCGGCTGGCGGCCGAGCGGGTGCGCGACCCGCGGGCGGCGCAGTTGCTGGAACGGCACGGGGAGGCCGCGCTGGCCGCGGACCCCGCGCTGGCCGGGGAGCTCCTGGGCGAGGCCGCGCGGACCGGCGCTCCGGTGGCCGGGCTGGCCGCCCGTCGCGCCCAGGCCGCCGCGCTCGCCGGGGACCTCGACGGCGCCCTGCAGTGGGCCGACACCGCCCTCGCCGACCCGGCCGCGCCGGACCGGGCCCGCGCGGCCGGGGTGACCGCGGCCGTGCTGGCGCAGCGCGGACTGCTCGCCCGGGCGGCCGACCTGTGCCGCCTGGCCGGCCCGGAGCGGACCGGGGCCGCGGCGCTGGCGCTGCTGGCCACCGGGGAGCCGGCCGAGGCCGACGCCGTCCTCGCCGACGCGCGGACGGTGCGCGGGGTGCCCACGATGCTGTCGGTCAGCGAGGAGCTGACGGCCCAGGGCATCGCGCAGTCCCTGCGGACCGGCGAGAACGCCGCCGACGACATCAGCGCGGCGCTGTCCACCCTCACCCGGGCCGCGGCGCTGCTCGAGCCGGTGGGGCGCACGGCGCTGCTGCTGGACACCCCCGCCGCCCTGGCCGCGCTGGTGGCGCTGCACAGCGGCGAGCTGGGGGTGGCCGAGTCGGTGCTGCAGCGGGCGGTGGACGCCGACCTGGGCGGCCCGCCGTGCCGGCCGCGGCACCGGCTGCTGCTGGCCTGGATCGCGATGCTGGGCGGGCGCATGACCCGGGCCCGCGAGCTCATGGAGTCCGCCCGGGAGGGCACGGCAGCCCTCGAGCCGCGCGACGACGTGTTCCTGCAGGCGCTGGAGGTCGGGCTGGCCCGCCGCAGCAGCGACGTCCCGGCGCTGGTGCGCGCCTGGGTGCGGGCGCGCGAGGCGGTGGTGCGCCACCCGGTGGACCTGTTCACCCTGCTGCCCCTGGGCGAGCTCGTCGTGGCCGCGACCAAGCTGCAGGACGACGACCGGCTCCGCCCGCACCTGGCCGAGGCGCAGGCGCTGCTGGGGCGGCTGGGCGATCCGCAGCTGTGGGCGACGTCGCTGCACTGGAGCGGCGCGCAGGCCGCGATCCTCGCCGACGACCCCGACCGGCTGCGGCCGCACGCGGCGGCCCTGGTCGCGGCGTCGAGGACGAGCCCCTACGCGGCCACCCTGGCCCGGGCGGGACGGACCTGGATGCGCGTGCTGGCCGGCGACGTGGACGCGGCCGGCGTGGTGAGCGCGGCCGAGGAGCTCACCGCGGTGGGGCTGGGCTGGGACGGGTCCCGGCTGGCCGGTCAGGCCGCGGCGCGGGCCACCGACCAGAAGGCCCGGGCGCTGCTGCTGGGTTGTGCCCGGTCACTGGCCGACAGCGCCGGGTGCGAGGGCGCACCCGCGGTGCCCGCTCCCCGTCCGGCCGGGGAGGGCGCTGCCGCGCCGGCCCCCGGGGGTGCGCTCAGCGAGCGCGAACGGGAGGTGGCCCGGCTGGTCGTGGCCGGGCAGACCTACCGGGAGATCGGCGGCCGGCTCTACATCTCGGCGAAGACGGTGGAGCACCACGTGTCCCGGATGCGGCAGCGGCTGGGCGCGAGCAACCGGTCGGACCTGCTGGCCCGCCTGCGTGCGGAGCTCGCCGAGGCGTGAAGGACCCCCTGCCCCCCGCCACTCGCAGGCTCGCGGCGGGACCCTGCAGGGGGCCGACTGCTGGGGGCCGATCAGCGAGCGAGGACGACGCAGGCGGGGCAGACGTCGCGGGCGGGGGTCGGCCACGGCTCGTCGACGGTGACGCGGGCCAGGGACCCGCACAGGGTCAGCTCGCAGGCGCCGTCGAGCTCGGCGGTGGGGCGGTGCAGCTCGACCGCGTGCCACAGGGCGGCCGTCGGGCCGTGGGCGCGGCTGCGGGCCGAGACGATGGTGGGGGCGGGAGCGAGGGTCGAGGAGCGCATGCCAGAACGGTCGGCACGGCGTCCGCCGGGGGATACGGATGCGCCGGTCCCCCTCCCCCGGACGGGTGAGACAGACGCCCGATCGCCGGTCGGGAACAGGCGCGGCAGGATGCGGGCATGGAGCTGACCAAGCAGGGCCACGCCTGCGTCGTCCTCAGCGAGGGGGAACGCCGGCTGGTCATCGACCCCGGCGCCTTCACCGACCCGGCCGTCCTCGAGGGGGCCAGTGCCGTCCTGGTGACGCACGAGCACTTCGACCACTTCGCGCCCGACGCGCTGCGCGTGGCGATGGACGCCGACCCGGGGCTGGAGGTGTGGACCAACCGCTCGGTGGCCGGTCAGCTCGACGGGCTGGGCGGGCGGGTGCACGTGGTCGGGCACGGGGACGCGGTCACGGTGGCCGGCTTCGACGTGACCGTGCACGGGGAGCTGCACGAGGTTCTCCACCCCGACATCCCGCGGATCCCGAACGTCGGGTTCCTGGTCGACGGCCAGGTCTTCCACCCTGGCGACGCCCTCACCGTGCCGGAGGTGCCGGTCCCCACGCTGCTGCTGCCGGTGCACGCACCCTGGTCGAAGGTCTCCGACGTGATCGACTACGTCCGCGCGGTCGACGCCGACCAGGCGTACGCCGTCCACGACGGGTTGCTCAACGAGACGGGGCTGGGCGTCTACGGCGGCATGCTGGGCGAGCGCGGCCCCGGCACGCCCACCCCGTACAGCCGGCTCGCCCCGGGGGACTCGGTCGACCTCTGAGGGCGACCGGGTCCCCCGGCGCGGGTCACCGGACGGCGCGGTTGCGACCGCCCGACAGGCCCTCGGCGACGCCGATGAGCAGCACGGCGGCGATCACCGCCACGATGAAGCCCAGCACGTTCAGCTCGAAGATGTCGCCGGTGCCCAGCAGGCTGGCCACGATGCCCCCGATGAGCGCGCCGACCACACCGAGGAGCAGCGTCGCCAGGATGCTCAGCCGCTGCTTGCCCGGCTTGATGAGGCGAGCCAGCGCCCCGATGATCAGGCCGACGACGATGAGACCGAGGATCTGCACGTCTTCCTCCTTGCGTCCTCGGGCACGCCCCAGTCGGCGCACCCGGTCGGCAGGTGGCTACCCGCAAGATCACCCCGGCACACCTGACGCTCCCCCGAACGGGCGACCGACCAGCCGGTCAGCCCAGGCAGGTGCCCCGGCCGGCCCCGGCGGTCAGCGGTCGGTGGTGTGCGTTGCTCCCGGCGCCTCAGCCCGCGATCAGCTGCTCGACGTGGGCGGGCAGCTTGTCCAGCTCGCCGTCGACGGTCCGCTGCACCATCTGCCGGACCGCGCCGCGCTGCAGCCGCCGCACCAGCCGGCCACCGGACCGGGGCTCGTGGGTGAGGGTGATCGTGACGCGGGTGGCACCGGGGCCGGCGTCGGCCAGCTCGATGCGCGTCGTCCACGTCTCGGGGGTGAGCTCCAGGCGGGTGGCCACCGTCCGCTCGGGGTCCCACTCGACGATCTCGCCGCGCGGCGCCCCCGCGGGCGGCTGCGCGTCGGCGTCCAGCCGCCCCGGCACGCAGAGGAACGTCGTCCCCACCCTCGGCGCTCCGGAGCCGTCGACGACGTAGGAGACGTCGCAGACGGTGCAGTACGGGGCGAGGACGGCGAGGGCGCGCCACACCCGGGCGCGGTCGAAGGGCACCTCGCGGGTGCCGCTGGCGGTGGTCATCGCCGACGACGGTAGTCGGCTCCCGGCTCCGCCCTCACCGGCCGCCGACGGAGACCTCGAACTCCACCTGGCTGACGTCCGGCCGCAACCGCGAGAAGCTGTGCACCTGCGGCTGGCCGGAGCTGTCGCGCACCGTCGTCCGGACGACGAGCAGCGGCGAGCCCGCGACGACGCCCAGCACGTCGGCCTCGTCGGGCGCCGCCGTGCCGACGTCCACCACGATCCGCGCGTGGGCCAGGTCGGCGGAGTACTCGCGCCGCAGGAAGTCGTACAGCGAGCCCTCGCTGAAGTCCGCCTCGGCCGCGCGCGGATAGGCCGACGCGGCCATGAAGCTGTGCGCCACGTGGTTGGGCACCCCGTCGAGGCTGCGCAGCCGGACCAGCTCGACCACGTCGGTCGCCGGCTCCAGGCCCAGCTCGGCCGCGACCGGCGGCTGCACCGGCACGACCCGCTGGGTGAGCACCGTGGTCCCCACCTGGGCGCCCTGCTCGGTCATCACCGAGCTGAAGCCGGCGATCCGGTGCACGAAGCTCTCGCGGTACTCGTGCCGGATGGCGGGGCGGGTGACGTAGGTGCCGCGGCCCTGCTCGCGCACCAGGTGACCGTCGGCGACCAGGCCGTCGACGGCGCGCCGCAGGGTGATCCGGCTGACCCCGTACTCGGCGCACAGCACAGGTTCGGGCGGGAGCAGTGTGTGCTCGGGGAGCGCGGACACCCGGCGGCGCAGGTGCTCGCGGACCGACAGGTACTTCGGTCCCGACACGGCACTGGTCACGGGAGCAAAGGTACTGGACAGGTAGACGTCTGGTCGTCTGAGACGTCTGTCTCAACCGGTCGGGTCATCACCCAGCAGAGCGGCCAGCCGGGCGGGGTCGGCGCCCTCGACCTCGACCACCTTGGTCCGGCTGGTCGCCCCGGTGACGAGGGACACCTGCCGGCGCCGCACGCCCAGAGCCGTCGCCACCGCAGCCAGCGCCGCCTCGGTGGCCTGGCCCTCCACCGGCCGGGCCGCCACCCGGACGACGAGCGCACCGTCGTGGGCGCCCCCGACCGCCGTCCGGCCCGCACCGGGGCGCACCCGGATCGTCACGCGCACACCGCAGTGTCCCGCCCTGCGGGGCGCGATGAGATCGTGGACGGGACGAGCACCGTGGGGGCGACGAATCTGCCGCGCGGGATGACCGAAGATGGCAGGTTGTGACCGTGTCGCAGGACGCCCGAACCCGGCGCCGCCAGGAGACCCACCGGCGCATCTACGCCTGCGCCATGCGGTTGTTCCGGGAGAACGGCTACGACGAGGTCACCGTCGCCCACATCGTGGCCGCCGCGGGCGTCTCGGTGCCGACCTTCTACGACCACTTCCCGAGCAAGGAGCACATCGTCCTGCCGATGCCGACGCCCGGTGAGGTCGAGCAGGTGCTGCTCTCCGTGGGCGAGGGGCTGACCGTCGCCGAGCGGCTGCGCCGGGGCATCGTCGGCTGGCTGGCCAGCTACCAGGGGCCCGAGCGCGAGGACCTCCTCGAGCGGTGGCGGATCGTCGTCCGGACGCCGGGGCTGCGGACCCGCGCGGCGACCTTCGAGCGGGCCACCGCCGAGATGGTGCTCGCCCTGGTGAAGGCCGAGGAGTCCACCTCCGGCCTCCCCGACGTGGTGGTCGCGGCCAGCCTGTCGGCCTACACCCAGATCCTGCTGCGCTGGGCCGAGGCCGACGGCCGGGTGCCGCTGGAGGAGATCGCGGAGCAGGTCCTCGCCGCCCTCCGCGAGTTGTAACGCCTCAGGGCGCCCGGAGCTCCACGACGGCGACCTCGGGGCGCGCGTCGATGCGCATCGGCGGGCCCCAGTAGCCGGCGCCGGTGGTCACGTAGAGCTGGGTGTCACCGAACCGGGCGAGCCCCTCCACCACCGGCTGGTCGAGCCGGATGGCGTAGTCGAACGGCCACAGCTGGCCGCCGTGGGTGTGGCCGGACAGCTGCAGCCCGACACCGGCGGCGGCGGCCTGGTCGACCATCCACGGCTGGTGGGCCATCAGCACCAGCGGGACGGCGTCGTCCCGGCCGTCCAGCGCGGCGTCGAGGTCGGCGCCGTGCCCGGGGACGCCGGAACGCGCGGCCGTCCGGTCGTCGATGCCGGCGAGGTCGACCGAGGCGCCGCCGCGGTGGATGGCGACCCGCTCGTTGCGCAGCACCTGCACGCCCAGGGTCGGCAGGTGGTGCAGCCAGGCGGTGGTGTCGACGAAGTACTCGTGGTTGCCGGTGACGAAGTAGACCCCCTGCTCGCTGACCAGGTCGGCCAGCGGGGCGACGTCCTCGCGCAACTCGGCGACGTCGCCGTCGACCAGGTCGCCGACGATCGCCACGACGTCCGGGCGCTGCGCGTTGACGACCTCGACCAGCCGCTCGAACCGCCGTCCGCCGTACGTCGAGGACAGGTGGCCGTCGGAGAAGGTGACGATCCGCAGGCCGTCCAGCGCCGGGTCCAGCCCGGCCAGGGTCACCGGCACCCGGCGGACGACGGGCGCGGAGTTGGCCAGGTAGGCGCCGGTGCCCGCCGTCCCGAGCGCCACCACCCCGGCGGTGGCGGCGAGCCCGCGGGCCAGCAGCAGCCTCCGGGAGGGGTCGGCGACGGTGTCGTCGGCCGGCGCATCGACGGGCGGGGGTGCCGGCGTCCCGGCGAGGACCGGTTCGGGCTGCGGCCGGCGGGCCCACCGCCGCAGCGCCAGGCGCACCGGCTCGAGGACCAGCAGCGTCAGGAACAGGTAGAACGCGATCCCCAGCCAGCAGAACCCGACCCACGCGAGCACCGTGGCGGCGGCGGAGTCCTCACGGCGGAGGAGCACCGCCGCGGCCGGCAGGAGGGCGAGGACGACGGTGGCCAGGGTGAGCCGGCGACGCACCGGCCCCGGTCGGGTGGTGCTTCGGACCAGCCGCCACCACAGGTAGCCGTGCAGGAGGACCAGGGCCAGCAGCACGACCGTGCCGAAGCCGAGCAGGCCGATGAGGGACAGCGGAGCCTCGTTTCTCGCGGGACCGGCCGGGGTCAGGCCTGGGCGGCGGCGCGGACGGCGCGGCGCAGGGTCGGCTCGATCGTCCAGAACTGCGCCTGGGCGGCAGCGGCGCGGGCCTCCTCGAGGCCGTGCAGCCGGCCGTAGGTCCAGGCGTTCTCCCCCGCCGCGAAGGCGGCCCGACCGAGGCGGGTGCAGTACTCGCGGGTGACGACGGTGTCCTGCGAGGCGCCCAGCACGTCCTGGACCTGCTTCATGCAGTCGACCAGCTCCGCCGTCGGGGCGCCGAGCACGTCGGCGGCCACCTCGGCGGTGTACCGGACCCGCTTGGCGGCCTTGCGGGCGTCGTGCAGTGCGTGCTCCCGGTCGGCGCCGTCGGCGTCCTGGGCCACCGCGACGGCCCGGCGCAGCCGCTTGCCGGCCCGCCGGACGGCGTCGGCGAGCACCGTCGGTGCCGGGGCCGCGGCGGCGTCGGTGACCGGCGGGTCGGCCAGCAGGGCGTCGAGGGCGTCGAGCAGGAGCAGGTAGCGGCGGTCGGTGAGGGCCCGGGTCACCTTCCGCGACCCGGCCTCGTGGTCCTTGACGGTGGTCTGCTGGATGCGGGCGACGACCGGCCCGAGCACCAGCTCCGCCGGCTGCGCGTCGACCAGCTCGCGCAGGTGCTGGAGGGCGACCTCGCCGTCCCGCGCGGCGGACAGCTGCTCGCCCACCCAGCGCAGCTCCTCGCGCAGGGGGTCGGTCTGCTCGCGGTCCAGCACGGGCCGGAAGGCGGCGAGGATGCTGCGCAGCCGGCGGCAGGCGACGCGGACGTCGTGCACGCCCTCGGGCTGCTCGGTCCGCACGTCGAGGTCGGCTCGGCGCAACGCGGCCAGCTGGGCGGCCACCGCGGCGAGGACGACGTCCCCGGCGGCAGGGCCCTGCTGCTCGGCGGCCTTCTGCGCGGCCTTCTTCTTCCCCTTCTTGCCCTTCTTGCCCGTGGTGGCCTCGTCCTGGTCCGCGGCTTCCGCGCCGGCCCCCGCCTCCGCGCTGCGGGCCTCCTGGACGCGACCGTCGAGCACCCGGCCGACCTTGGACGGCACCTCGGAGACCCGCGCTCCGGCCGCCACCAGCCGCTCGGTGACCGCCTCGAGCAGCGCCTCGTCGCCGTCGACCAGCTCGACCTCGACCTCGCGCCAGGTGGTGACCGTCGCCGGCTCGCCGTCGTTCCTCGCCAGGGCGGTGCCGACGACGCTGTCGTCGGCGACCTCGGCCAGCACGCGCTCCTCACCGTCGAGCAGGCGGTGCACGACGCGGCGGGTGCGCAGGGTGGCGACCGGACCCGGGGACGCCGTCCCGAGCAGGCCCAGGACCGGCGCGACGACGGCCTTGGGCACCGTCCGGCCGGCCCGCCCGAGCGGCTGGTGCAGCTCGCGACGGGCGCCCGCGGAGGCGGGCAGCTTCACGTGCCAGCCGGCGTCCGAGCCGCCGGTGCGCCGCCGCAGGGTGACCCGGGAGCGCAGCAGCCGGAGGTCGGGGGTGTCGAAGTAGGTGGCCTCGAGCTCCTGCTCGTCCGGCGATGCGACCGTGGCCACGCCGTCCACCTCGAGGCTCGGCAGGGCGAAGGCCTCGTCGGCCTCGAACTTGCGCTCGATCTCCAGGTGCTCGGTGGTCACGACCGCTCACGGTAGGCCAGGTACGGGCTGGTCAGCACACCGCCGGGCGCCCGTCCATGTTCGCCGGAGGTCCGGTCTGGGCACGCTCCCCGCCGAGGAGAGCGCCCCGTCGGGGCCTCCTGTCAGGAGGGGAGCCGGCCCAGATGTTGAGCGAGCGGGAGTTGTCGGCAGCGATCGGCGCGACGGCCTACGGCCCGGACGGGCACAAGATCGGCACGGTCGAGCACTTCTTCACCGACGACCGCACGGGGGCGCCGACCTGGGTCGCGGTGTCCACCGGCCTGTTCGGGACCCGCCGCTCCGTCGTCCCGGCGGCGGAGGCCACCTTCGACGGCGACGGCCTGCGGTTGCCGGTGACGCGGGACGCCGTCCGCAACGCGCCACACGTCTCCGACGAGCACCTCGACCCCGACGCCGAGGAACTGCTGCGCCGGCACTACTCCGGGGAGAGCGCGCCCGCTGAGGGCGGGGCCGTCGAGGGCAGGGCCGCTGAGGGCGGGGCCGTCGGGGGCGGGGCACGGGACGCCGGGAGCCCGGACGCCGGGAGCTCGGACGCCGGGACGGCGGCCGCTCCGGAGGCGCGGGCCGGGACGGCACAGGCTGCGGCAGCCGCGCCGACCGGCGCCGGGCCGGACGAGCGGACCGAGCGGGTGGACCCGACCGCCCACGCCAGCGACACCGTGCGGGTCGAGGAGAGCGGGCGCGCCGGGGACACCGTGCGCGTGGCCGAGGTGGCGCCCGCGGGGGCCGGTTCGGCAGGGGCCGGCCCCGCGGAGGCCGGCGCCGTGGAGACCGGCTCCGCAGGGACCCGCGGGGGAGGTGCGACCGCCGGGGCCGGCGACAACGCGATGACCCGCAGCGAGGAGCAGTTGCGGGTGGGCACCGAGCGGGTCGCCACCACCCGCGCCCGGCTGGTCAAGTACGTGGTGACCGAGGAGGTGACCCTCACCGTCCCCATCCGCCGGGAGGAGATCCGGGTCGAGCAGGTGCCGGTCGACGCCCCCGACCCGGCGCCCAGGGAGTCCCTGGCGCCGGACGAGGTCCCGGCCGGCGGACCGTCGTCCGGGCTGCCCGAGGAGATCGTGCTGCACGCCGAGCGCCCGGTGGTGACGGTCGAGGTCGTCCCGGTGGAGCGGGTGCGGCTGCGGACCGACGTGGTCACCGGCCAGGAGCAGGTGACCGAGCAGGTGCAGCGCGAGCAGGTCGTCGTCGACCAGGACCCCCCGCGCGGCCGAGTGGAGTGAGAGGGGCGCGTTCTCCGCGCCGTCCCACTCCGCTCAGCTGCGGCGGTCGGCGAGGAAGGGCAGCCGCTCGCGGACGGCGGCGACCTCCGCGGCGTCGACGTCGGCGACGACCAGCGTCTCCACCCCGGCGGCGGTGGCCAGCAGCTCCCCCATGGGGCTGACGATGCGGCTGTCGCCGGCGTGCTCGGTGCCGTCGCCGGCGGCGCCCACCCGGTTGCAGCCCACGACGTAGGCCTGGTTCTCGATCGCCCGCGCCTGCAGCAACGTCTGCCAGTGGTGCCGGCGGGCGGCGGGCCAGTTCGCCGTCACCAGGTAGACGTCGGTGTCCTGCGCCGCGGCCCAGAACACGTCGGCGAAGCGCAGGTCGTAGCAGATGAAGGGGGTGACCCGCAGCCCACCGATGTCCACGGTCAGCGGCTTCTCGCCGGCCCGGAACCGCTCGTGCTCGCCGCCGTGCGTGAACGGGTGGAGCTTCCGGTAGCGGTGCACCGTGCCGTCGGGCCCGGCCAGCACCAGCGAGTTGTGCGGCAGGGCCTCAGTCCCCCCGCCCGCCCCACCGCTGGTCCCGCCATCGGGGTCCGCCGAGATCTCCGGGCAGCTGCCGGCCACCCACACGCCGTGCTCGGCCGCCTGCTCGGCGAGCCACCGCGAGGACGGGCCGCCCTCGGGCTCGCCGATCCCCGGCGTCATGGTGAACCCGGTGGAGAACGTCTCGCTGAGCAGCACGAACTCCGCCCCGGCGCCGACCGCGCGGGCCACCTGCGGGGCCAGCCGGGCGAAGTTGGCCGCCCGGTCCTCCCAGACGATGTCGTGCTGGACCGCCGCGATCCTCATCGGTGCATCCTCCCCAGTCGCTCGACCGCTTCCCCCAGCACGTCGTCGCCCTTGCAGAAGGCGAACCGGACCAGGTGCCGGCCCAGGTGCGCGTGCGCGGGGTCGTAGAACACCACGGTCGGGATGGCGACGACGCCGGCCCGCTGCGGCAGCGAGCGGCAGAACGCCACGCCGTCCCCGTCGGGCTGCACCGGCCGGACGTCGACCGTGGCGAAGTAGGTCGCCTCGGGGCAGACGACCGGCAGACCAGCGGCGGTGAGTCCCTGGACCAGCACGTCGCGGCGGTACTCCAGGTCGCGGGCGATCCCGGCGAAGTACTCGTCGGGCAGCTGCAGCCCCGCGGCGACGGCCGGCTGGAACGGCCCGCCGTTGACGTAGGTCAGGAACTGCTTGGCCGTGCGGACGGCGGCCACCAGCTCCGCCGGGCCGCAGATCCAGCCCACCTTCCAGCCGGTGACGTTGAACGTCTTGCCCGCGCTGCCCACCACGAGGGTGCGCTCGCGCATGCCCGGGAACGTGGCGATCGAGGTGTGCCGGGCTCCCGCGAAGACCAGGTGCTCGTAGACCTCGTCGGTGAGCACGAGCAGCTCGTGCTCCATGGCGAGGGCGGCCAGCGTGGCCAGCTCGGCCCGCGTGAAGACCTTGCCGGTCGGGTTGTGCGGGGTGTTGAGCAGCAGCAGCCGCGCCCGCGGCGTCACCGCGGCGCGCAGCTCGGCGGGGTCGAAGGTCCACGGGCCCGCGCCCGACGCCGGCGGCCGCAGCGGCACCGGCCGCGCCACGCCGCCGGCCATGGCGATGCCCGCGGGGTAGCTGTCGTACATCGGCTCGAAGAGGACGACCTCGTCGCCGGGCTCGAGCAGGGCCAGCAGCGCCGCGGTGAGCGCCTCCGTGGCGCCCGCGGTGACCAGCACCTCGTCGGCCGGGTCGTACGCGTGGCCGCCGAACCGCTTCCCGTGCGCGGCGATCGCCTCGCGCAGCACCGGGATGCCCGGCCCGGGCGGGTACTGGTCGTGCGGGGTGCCGATCGCGGCGCGGGCCACCTCCAGCACCTCGGGCGGGCCGGGGTAGTCGGGGAACCCCTGGCCGAGGTTGATCGATCCGGTGGCGACGGCGAGCGCGCTCATCTCGGCGAAGATCGTCGTCCCGAAGCCCTGCAGGCGGGCCGACAGGTACGGCGCGCGGGTCATGCCCCCAGCCTGGCAGACGACGTTCCACGTGGAACGCCGATCAGCCGATGCGGACGTCCTCCATGCCCTCGATCGCCACGACGTCGCCCGTGCGCAGCTGCCGACCGCGGCGCTCCTCGGGCTCGCCGTTGACCCGCACCGCGCCGGTGAGCAGGACGTCCTTCACCTGCGCGCCGGTCGGGACGGCGTCGACCAGCTTGAGCAGCTGACCGAGGCGGATGGAGTCCTCGCCGGGACGCAGGTCGACGGTGCGCACCCGGCCATCCTCGACCATCGCGTCGTCGAGGGCGCCACTCGGCACCTGCGGACGGTCGTGCTCTGCGTGCGCCGGAGACGCAGAGCACGAGCTGTCGCGGTGGGACTCAGCCGGCGGCGGTCAGCTCGTCGCCCACGGCCACCCGCCCCGGCCGCACCACCAGCGCGCCGACCGCCAGCGTGCCGCCGCGCTCGCGGTGCACCGTCTTGAGCACGCCGGTGTCCCGGCCGATCCCGCCGGGCTGCGGGCGGGTCACCATCACGCACCGGTCGATCGGCTTGACGACGTCCAGCTCGGCCCCGCCCAGCCGCACCCGGCCCCCGACCAGCGCGTCCTCCCCCTCTCCGGACAGGACGACGTTGGCGCGGAACCGGCGCCGGTCCCAGGTGCCCAGCGTCCCGGTGGACACCAGCGAGACGCGGGTGCGGGAGCTGTCGTGGAACGCCCCGCGGGCGCCGGTGAAGGCGTCCCAGTCGTACTCGTCGTCCTCTCCCACCTCGGCGGGGTTCTCGTAGCGGCGCTCCCCGGGAGCGTCCGCGGCGGCGCGCAGCTCCACCGGTCGGCCCAGCCACCTCGACAGGACGGCGTCGTCGGCGGTGACCGTGCCGTCCGGCAGCACGACGGCCACCCCGCCGTCGGCACGCAGCCGGCCGGAGGCGAACAGCAGGTCGGGCACCCGCCGGGCGGTGAGGCCCAGGCCGCTGTCGACGTCGAACAGCGCCCACTGCCGGTCACCGGCCAGCCCCTCCGGGCCGACGTCCACCCCGGCCAGCCGCTCCCCCTGCAGGGACTTGACCGGGTACCGCCACAGCTCCGCGACCTGCACGTCAGATCTCCCAGCCGAGCGTCCAGCTGCCCGCCCACGCCATCCCGGGGTCGAGGACGACGAGGTCGACGCCGTCGGCCAGCGCGTTGGGCGGGCAGGTCATCGGCTCGACCGCGACGCTGCGCCGGCGCTGGCCCTCGGGCAGCGTGTCCCCGGTGTAGACCTGCAGCCAGGGCCACGAACCGTCGACGGCGAGCTCGACCCGGCCGGCGGGGCCGGCCAGTCGCACCCGCGCCCAGCCGTCGTCGTCGCGGACCAGGTCGGTGAGCGGGGTGTCGATCGCGCGGTCCCCGATCCCGCCGACGGCGCCGTCGAAGGGCGCCCGCTCCCCCGTCGGCAGGCCGCCGTCGGTGACCAGCGCGGTCCGCGCCGGCACGGTCAGCTCGGCGTCGGCGATCCCGCCGTCCTCGGTGGCGCCGACGGCGAGGTAGGGGTGCATGCCGACACCGAACGGCGCGGGCTCCCCGCCGGCGTTGCGCACCCGCACGGTCACGGTGAGCCGGTCGGGCCGCAGGGCGTAGTCGATCGCGACGGCCAGCCGGAACGGGTAGCCCGGCCGCGGCTCGACCACGGTGCCGACGGTGACCGCGTCGGAGAAGCGGGACAGCACCGCGAACGGCTGCCAGGAGACCAGCCCGTGCGCGGCCGGCTTGCCCGGGGCGGCGACGTCGAGCTGGAGCTCCCGGCCGGCCCACGCCCAGCGGCCGTCGCGCAGCCGGTTGGGCCAGGGCAGCAGCACCCCGCCGCGGCGGCCGGCGGGCACGGTGCCGGTGGGGTAGCCGTCCAGCACAGCCCAGCCGCCGACCGCCAGGGCCCGCAGGCCGCCGCCGCGCAGGTCGACGGCGAGGCGGGCGTCCCCGGCGACCAGGTCGACGTCGAGCGGGTCGGTCGGCGGCCAGGCGGTCTGCGGCGGCACCATCGTCATGCCGCCAGCCCACCACACCGGGACTGCCCCGGTCAGCCGGACCGCTCAGGGCGCGTAGGTCACCTGCTCGGCCATCTGGAGCACCTGCTCCCGGGTCAGCACCTGCGGGGCGACCAGCAGGAAGAACGGCCCGCCGGGGAGCTGTCCGGTGACCAGCCACCGGTCGGGGTCCGACCCGCCGTCCGCGAGCGCCACCCGGCCCGGCAGCTCCTGGATGGTCACCGGCTCCACCGGACCGGCCAGGGGCGTCCCCTCGAACGGGGAGTCGACCGTCGCGGGGAAGCCCGGTCCCCCGTACACGCTGAGCCGCAGCGGCGGCTGCTCCGGGTGGGCGTCGTCGACCAGGTCCAGGCTGCGGCTCTCCTCGTAGCCGCCCAGCGACCACCCGGCCGGGGCCAGGCCGAACTGCAGCCCGACCGGCTGGGGGCGGTCGACGACGGTCTCGGCCACGGCGACGAGCGCCCCGGGATCGGCGTAGATCCCCTCCCCCGCCAGCCCGACCCACCGACCGTCCGGCCGCTGCCAGAGGACAGCGGCGGAGGAGTCGGCGCGGGCGAGCACGGCCGGCGCGCCGTCGACGTCCACCGTCCCGGTCAGGTCCTCCGGCTCCCACCACCCGACGTCGGGCAGCTGCCGCGGGTCCTCGGCGAAGAGCTGGACGAGGACCCGGTCGCCCTCGGCGGAGGTGTAGTCGGCCGCGAACACCGTCGGCTGGTCCCCGTGGTAGGGCACGCCTCCCCACCAGCTGAAGGCGGGCGTCAGGCCCTCGGGGGCGGGGTCCAGCGACAGCGGGAAGGTGGCCTCCTCGGCGGCGACCAGCTGGACCCCGCCGGCAGGGGACGGCGCGCTCGGCGTCGCGGTGGCCCCCGGCGGCGTCGTGGGGTCCGGCGAGGTCACGACGACCGCCGTCGTCCACGCCGCGGCGACCGCGACCAGCGCCGTGCCGATGCGCAGCAGGGCCGTGCGGCCCGGTCGCCGGCGGCGCGGCCGCGGTGCCGTCCGGGCCTGGCGGGCGTCGGCCACGAGCTGGCGGGAGGCCACCACCGAGGCGGGCTCCTCCGCGGCGTCCTCGTCCGTGACCAGCGACAGCCCGGCGTCGGCCACCAGGTGCGCGAGGAAGGCGTCGGGGAGGGCGGGCAGGTCGGCGTCGGACGGGCCGGCCGCAGCGGCGAGCCGGGCGTCGAGTTCGCGGTCATCGATCACGGTCGGCCTCCTGGACGTCGACGGGGGTGGAGAGGAGGGCTCGCAGGCGGGTGCGGGCGCGGTGCAGCCGGACGCGGGCCGTGCCGGCCGTCAGGCCGAGCGCGGCCGCCGCCTGCGACGGGGTCAGCCCCTCCCACGCGATGAGCGTCAGCAGCTCGCGGTCCTCGGGGGCGAGCCGACCCAGCGCCGCGCGCACCTGCCGGTTCTCGGCGCGGTGCTCGGAGAGCGTCGCCGGGTCGGGCACCGCCGTCTCGACGAACGCCTCGGCCAGGCGGGCACCGAGGCGGCCGGCCCGGGAGGTGCTGCGCGCGGCGTTGGCCAGGCACAGCCGGGCGATGCCGAACAGCCAGGGACGGGCCTCCTCCGGATCGGCCGGCAGGTCGGCCCGCCGTCGCCAGGCGGTCGCGAAGGTCTCCGCGACGACGTCGAGCGCGTCCTCGCGGGAGGCCGCCCGGCGCAGGGCGTAGCCGAGGACGGCGGTGCCGCAGGACCGGTAGACCTCCTCGAAGAGGCCCTCGGCGGACACGGGCGGGTCGTCCTCGGTGGGCAGCGGCGGCCCGTGCATCGCGATCACACCTGCACATGTCCGGGTGGGGCCGGGCGTTACAGCGCCGGCCCCACCGGCCTCGCGCGCCCGCGTCACGGCGTGTAGGTCACCGGTCGGCGATCCGGGTGTCCGGCGTGCCGGATCGGGTCCACGCCCGGGTCACGCCGGGCCGAGCACCCGCTCGTAGTACAGGGAGCAGCCGGCGTCGGGCTCGTCGACGTAGCCGCCGAACGCCGGGATCGCCCGGTACCCGGCGCTCTCGTACAGCCCGACGGCCTCGGGCTGCCGCGGACCGGTCTCCAACCGCAGGGTGGTCCAGCCCCGCTCCAGCGCCGCGGCCTCCAGGGCGGCGAGCACCCGGCGGGACACGCCGCGGCCGCGCGCCGAGGGCACCACGTACATCCGCTTGACCTCGGCGACCCCGGGCTCCAGCGCCCGCAGCGCGCCGCACCCGATCGCCGTCCCGTCGGCGTCGCGGGCCACGAGCACGACGCTCACGTCGGCGGACGACGGCGGCGTCCCCGGCTCCCCGACCCCGTCGTAGCGCGCCCGCAGCTCGGCCTGCTGCGCCGTGGTGAGGGCGCGGACCTCCGGGTCGTCCCAGGCGGCGGCGACGACGGAACAGGTGGAGGCGGACACCACCTCATGATCACAGGCTGATGCCGTGCAGCAGGAGGGCGGCCAGCTCGCGGTAGGCGGCGGCGTCGTCCAGCCCGGTGGCCCGGGCGGTGTCGCCGCGGCCGATCCGGAACACCAGCGTGCTGACCGTGTCGGCGACCAGCGCCGGGTGCACCTCGCGGAAGCGGCCCCGAGCCACCCCCTCGGCGATCAGCTCCCGCACCCGCTCGGCGGCCCGCGCGGTGTTCTGCTCGTAGACCGCCCGCCCGGGCGCGAAGGAGTCCAGGTCCCGGTAGAACGCCGGCCCGGCCGGCGCCAGGGCCCGCGCGACGGCGGTCAGGTAGGCGGTCACCCGCAGCGCGGGGTCGCCCTCGGTCGCCGTCCGCGCCTCGACCTCGGCGGTGGCCTTGCGGAAGAAGTGCCGGATCACGCGGGCGGCGAGCTGCTCCTTGCTCTCGGCCAGGGCGTAGAGCGTGCTCTTGGAGCAGTGCAGCCGGACGGCGAGGTCCTCGAGGGTGAAGCCGCTGAAGCCCTCGGCCAGGAACAGCGCCTCCAGCTGGTCGAGCAGCTCGGCCTGTCGCCGGGTCAGCCGTGCGCCCCCGGCCTCGGACTGCGGGACGGTCGTCGTCATGGCACCTCCGGCGGACCAGCATCCCCCTGGACCGGAAACAGTACTGCGGTATCGTCGCCGGTACTGTCTCGACGAGGAGATGCCGTGCGGGTCGACCGTGAACTGCCCACCGAGGAGGCCGCCGACCTCCTCGCCCTCACCCGCGAGATCGCCGACGCGGAGCTGGCGCCGAAGGCCGCGCGGTACGAGCGCGAGGAGCGGTTCCCCCGCGAGGTGTTCCGCCTGCTCGGCGAGGCCGGCCTGCTGGGCCTGCCGTTCGGGGAGGACGTCGGCGGCGGCGGCCAGCCCTACGCCGTCTACCTGCAGGTCGTCGAGGAACTCGCCGCGCGCTGGGCCAGCGTCGCCCTCGGCGTCAGCGTGCACACCCTCGCCTGCTTCCCGGTCGACCGGTTCGGCAGCGAGGCGCAGCGCCGCGACCTGCTGCCGGCGATGGTCGGCGGCGAACTGCTCGGCGCGTACTGCCTCTCGGAGGCCCACGCCGGCTCCGACCCCCGCGCGATGCGGGCGAGCGCGAAGGCCACCGACTCCGGCTGGCTGGCGACCGGCGAGAAGGCCTGGGTCACCCACGGCGGGCACGCGGACTTCTACTCGACCTTCCTCCGCACGCCGGACGACGGGGAGCGCGGCATCTCCTGCTTCCACCTGACCCCCGACCTCGCCGGCCTCTCCGCCGCCAGGCCCGAGGAGAAGATGGGGCTGACCGCGTCGACGACCTCTGCGATCCGGCTGGACGACGTCGCCGTCCCGGCCGACCGGCTGGTCGGGGAGCCCGGCCACGGGCTGGGCATCGCGCTGGCCGCCCTGGACTCCGGCCGCCTCGGGGTGAGCGCGGTCGCCGTCGGGCTGGCCCAGTCGGCGCTGGACGTGGCGGTGGCCTACGCCCGGGAGCGGGAGACGTTCGGGCGGCCGATCGTCGAGCACCAGGGCGTGGCCTTCCTGCTCGCCGACATGGCCGCCGCGGTCGAGTCCGCCCGCGCCACCTACCTGGTCGCCGCGCGCCGCAAGGACGCCGGCAAGCCCTACTCGCGGCAGGCCAGCATCGCCAAGCTCGTGGCCACGGACGCCGCGATGAAGGTGACCACCGACGCCGTCCAGGTGCTCGGCGGGGCCGGCTACACCCGCGACCACCCCGCCGAGCGGTTCATGCGCGAGGCGAAGGTCATGCAGATCTTCGAGGGCACCAACCAGATCCAGCGGATGGTCATCGGCCGGCACCTGGCCTCCGAGGGCACCCCCGCCGCGCACTGACGCCGTCCCCGGGTGCTCCCGGAACCGGCCCGGGTGCTCCCGGAACCGGGTGGCGAGCGCCGGGCGCGTCCGGGGGTCCGATCCGTCGGTGGCCGGGTGCACGATCGCGCCCATGGGCTCGTTCGCGGACGTGGAAGCAGCCGAACCGGAGTTCGCCGCGCGGGTGCGGGCGGCGTTCGACGCGCACCGGCACAAGGTCCTCGCCACGCTGCGCGCCGACGGGTCGCCGCGGGTGAGCGGCATCGAGATGCAGTTCGTGGCCGGCGAGCCGTGGCTGGCCGGCATGCCCGCGTCGGTGAAGTTCGCCGACCTGCGCCGCGACCCGCGGTTCGCGCTGCACTGCGGCAGCGACGAGCCCGACACCTTCACCGCCGACGCCAAGCTCTCCGGGCGCGCGACCGAGGTGACCGAGCCCGAGGAGCGGCGGCGGTACGCGGCCGCGGCGGGCGTGCCGGAGGAGTCGGTCGACTACGACCTCTTCCGCGTCGACCTCGACCAGGTGGTGCTCACCGCGCTCAACGACGAGAAGACGGCGCTGGTCATCTCCTCGTGGCGGCCGGGCAGGGGGCTGACGCGGACCGAGCGCACATGACCTCTTCCACGGGCAAGCCATGACGAACGTCAGTGGACCGGGGGTCCCGTCCCGGTCGAGACTGGACTCCCCGTTCCAGGAAGGTCCCCGATGCCCGACCCGCACCTGCGCGCCGCCGACACCGACCGCGCAGCTGTCGCCGACCAGCTGGGCGAGCACATGTCCGCCGGCCGGCTGACCGTCGCCGAGTACGACGAGCGCCTGGCCCGCACCTACGCCGCCCGCACCTACGGCGAGCTGGCGGAGATCACCGCCGACCTGCCGGTGCCGAAGCCGACCCCGCCGACGTCCCCGGCTGCCGCCACCCCCGCCGTCCACTCCGGCGCGACGGGGATCTGCGGCGCCGGTTCGGCCTGGGGCGGCTGGGCCGGTGGGGACAGCCGACGGGCGGCGTGGGCGAGCTGGCTGGGCACCGCCGTCATCGTGCTCACCATCTGGCTGGCCACCTCGATCGCGGCCGGCGACCTGCTCTACCCGTGGCCGGTCTGGGTGATCGGCCCGTGGGGCGCGGTGCTGCTGGCGCAGTCGATCACCGGCCGCGGGGACGACGGCGGGCGGCGCCGGCTGCGCTGACCGGCGTCAGCCCGAGGCCGCCGAACGCAACGAGCCGGCCCCCTCGGGGACCGGCTCGTCGTCGTACCTGTGGGCAAGGGGGGAGTTGAACCCCCACGTCCTTTCGGACACACGGACCTGAACCGTGCGCGTCTGCCATTCCGCCACTTGCCCTGGCGCCGAGAACAGTAGCAGCCCGGCGAGGACCGCCTGGCAGGGGGGCGGTCCGCTCCGCACGGCTGTGCCGGGTGGGGCGCCTGGGGCGTTGCGCGACGGTCAGCCGCGCCGCACCCGGCTACGATCAACGGCGGTAGATCGGGACCGCCGGGCGAACGCAAGGGAGCGACTGTGGGTGTGCTGCAGCGCTTCGAGCGACGGCTGGAAGGCATGGTCGGCCTGGCCTTCGCCCGGATCTTCAAGGGCAAGGTCCACCCCGCCGAGATCGCCAAGGCGCTGACCCGCGAGGCCGACGAGCAGCGCTCGGTGCTCGGTGAGGGCCGGGTGCTGGCGCCCAACGTCTACGACGTCCGACTGGGGCCCACCGACTACGAGCACCTGGCCGAGTGGTCCGAGCAGCTGGCCGGCCAGCTGGCCGACATGGTCGCCGAGCACATCGAGGGCGAGGGCTACCAGGTCTTCGACGCGGTGCAGGTCCGCCTGCAGCGGGACGAGGAGCTGCCCACCGGCGTGTTCGAGGTCAGCTCGCACGTCGCCGACCCGGCCCGTCCGGGCACCCGCGCCGACGAGGCCGCCGCCCCGGTGACCGGCAGCGACGCGATCCCCCCGCTGCCCTCGCTGCGCGGCCGCATGGCCACCGACACCGGCCGGCAGGTGCCGTCGTCCGTCGTGGGCCGGGCGGGGTCGAAGCCCGGCGTCACCCACGTGCTGCTCGTCGACGGTCCGGGCACGCGCCACGAACTGACCACCGGGCGCAACGTGATCGGCCGCGGCACCGACGCCGACATCCGGCTGCCCGACACCGGGGTCAGCCGCAAGCACGTCGACGTCGTGCTCGACAACGGCACCGCCATCGCCGAGGACCTCGGCTCCACCAACGGCACCCTGGTCAACGGCCGCCGGATCACCCGTCAGCCGCTGAGCGACGGCGACGTCATCCGCATCGGCCACTCGGTGCTGGTCTACCGGCAGGACGGCGCGTGAGCCCCCGCGAGGACGGGACGTGACCGGGCCGGCGAGGTCACGCGACACCACGGCACGGCCCGGCGCGGGGCGGACGAGCGCCAGCGAGGGAGCTCCGTGACGGCCGAGATCGTCCTGCAGATCTTCCGCTTCGGCTTCCTGCTGCTGTTGTGGCTGTTCATCTTCGCGGCCTTCCGCGTGGTCCGGGCGGACCTGTTCGGCGGCCGCGCCGGCCGGGTGGCGTCGGTGCCGCCGCGGGCTGCCGCGGCCGGCAAGCGGAAGACCCGCGGCCCGAAGACGCTGGTCGTCACCGCCGGCCCGCTGACCGGGACCAAGATCACCCTCGGGGACCAGCCGATCCTCATCGGCCGCGCCGACGACTCAACCCTCGTGCTGACCGACGACTTCGCCAGCTCGCGGCACGCCCGGCTGACCAACCGCGGCGGCCAGTGGTACGTCGAGGACCTCGGCTCCACCAACGGCACCTACCTGGACCAGCAGCGCGTCCAGGGCCCGCTGCTGGTGTCCCCGGGCCAGCCGATCCGCATCGGCCAGACGGCCCTGGAGCTGCGCACATGACCCTCGCCCGCGCGTGCACCCCGTGGAGCGCCGGCACCTCCGGGAGCACGATCCGATGAGCCTCGCGCTGCGCTACGCGGCCCGGTCCGACCGCGGCCTGGTCCGCGGCAACAACCAGGACTCGGTGTACGCCGGGCCCCGGCTGCTCGCCGTCGCCGACGGCATGGGCGGCCACGCGGCCGGCGACGTCGCCAGCAAGGTCGTCATCGCCGCCCTCGAGCACCTCGACGACGACGCCCCCTCCGGCGACATGCTGCAGGCGCTGCGGTCGGCGGTGTTCGACGGCAGCGAGCACCTGCGCGAGGTCATCCGCGAGTCCCCGCAGCTGGAGGGCATGGGGACGACGCTGACCGCCGTCCTCTTCGCCGGCGGCCGGCTGGCGCTGTGCCACATCGGCGACTCCCGCGCCTACCTGCTGCGCGACGGCGTCCTCACCCAGATCACCCACGACGACACGTTCGTGCAGACCCTCATCGACGACGGCCGGATCACGCCCGAGGAGGCCAACCACCACCCCCAGCGCTCGCTGCTGCTGCGCGCGCTGAACGGGCAGGAGGTCGACCCCGACCTGTCGATGCGGGAGGCCCGCGCCGGCGACCGCTACCTGCTGTGCTCCGACGGGCTCTCCGGCGTGGTCAGCGAGGAGACCCTCGGCGAGGCGCTCAAGGACCCCGACCCGCAGTCGACCGCCGACCGGCTGATCGAGCTGGCCCTGCGCAGCGGCGGCCCGGACAACATCACCGTCATCGTCGCCGACGTCGTGGAGGACGGCGGCCACGACTACCCGCTGGACCCGGTCGTCGACGGCGCGGCCGGCGACAACGTCGGGCAGCGCGAGGTCGACCCGCGGTCGGCCGCCGGGCGGGCCGCCCTGGCCGACCCGCCGCCGCCTCCGTCGTCGACAGCGGTGTCGGTGGCCACCGCTCCGGCGCCGCGCCGTCGCCGGCGGCGGTTGCTGTGGCTCCTGGGCGCGCTGGTCGTGCTCGTCGCGGCCGCCATCGGCGCCTACGTGTGGGTGCTGTCCAACTGGTTCGTCGGTGTGCAGGAGACCTCCGACGGCGAGCAGGTCGCCGTCTTCCGGGGCATCGACACCTCGGTGATGGGGGTCGACCTCAACCGGGTCGCCGACGTGACCGACCTCGCCGTCACCGACCTCACCCAGGCCGACGCGACCAAGGTCCGGCGGGGCATCGAGGCCACCGACGGCGACCACGCCGACCGGATCGTCGCGATGTTGCGCGACTCCCGCCTGCCGGTCTGCCCGGCGGCCGACGAGGAGAGCGACCGGTCGCTGTCGACGTCGGCCAGCCCGACGTCACCGGCGCCCGACAACGGTTCCGAGTCACCGTCGGAGAGCCCCGAGCCCACCGGGTCCGCCGAGCGGTCTCCCGCCGAGCGGACGCAGACGCCCGAGCCCGGAGTCGACTGCCGGGAGGCCCAGTGAGCGAGCTCCGAGGAGGCGGCCGGGCGGGAGAGGAGGTGGTCGCGTGACCGCGGCCCCCTCGACCGACCCCCGGGCCGCCGCGGCGGGCTCGGCCCCGCCCACACGGCGCAACACGGAGCTGGCGATGCTCGGCTTCGCCGTCCTCATCACGCTGGCCGCTCAGTGCATCGTCGACCTGACCATCACCGGGTCGCTGCGCGCGGAGCTGGCCACGTTCGGGGGCTGGTTCACCGCGCTGTGGGCGGTGCTGCACGTCGTCGTCCGGAAGTTCGCGCCGTACGCCGACCCGCTGCTGCTGCCCGCCGTGGCCCTGCTCAGCGGGCTCGGGCTGACCATGATCCACCGGCTCGACCTCGCCGCGGAGCAGGTCGACGCCGCCGTCACCCGGGAGGACGCGCCGGTCCAGCTGGTCTGGGCCACCCTGGGCGCGGCGCTGTTCGTGGCCGTGCTGGTCGTCCTGCGGGACCACCGGCTGCTGTCCCGCTTCGCCTACACCCTGGCCCTGGTCGGCCTGGTGCTGCTCGCCCTGCCGGCGGTGCTGCCCGCCTCGATCTCCGAGGTGTACGGCGCCAAGATCTGGATCCGGGTGGCCGGCTTCAGCATCCAGCCCGGCGAGTTCGCCAAGATCTGCCTGGTCGTCTTCTTCGCCGCCTACCTGGTCGACAAGCGCGACGTGCTGGCGCTGGCCAGCCGGCGGGTGATGGGCCTGGAGGTGCCGCGCGCCCGCGACCTCGGGCCGGTGCTCGTCGCCTGGGCGATGTCGATCCTCGTGCTGGTCTTCGAGCGCGACCTGGGCAGCTCGCTGCTGCTGTTCGGCATCTTCGTCGTGATGCTCTACGTCGCCACGGAGCGGGCCAGCTGGCTGCTCATCGGCGTCGGCCTGTTCGCCGCCGGCGCGTTCCTGGCCTACCAGCTGTTCGGCCACGTCCGCGTCCGCGTCGACACCTGGCTGGACCCGTTCGCCTACCGCGACGAGGGCGGCTACCAGCTGGTCCAGTCGCTGTTCGGGCTGGGCACCGGCGGGCTGTTCGGCGCGGGCCTGGGCGGCGGCCGCCCCGACCAGGTGCCGGTGGCCAAGAGCGACTTCATCGCCGCGGCGATCGGTGAGGAGCTGGGGCTCTTCGGCCTGGTCGCGGTGATCATCCTGTACCTGATCCTCGTCGAGCGCGGCCTGCGGACGTCGCTGATCGTCCGCGACGCCTTCGGCAAGCTGCTCGCCGCGGGCCTGGCCTTCGCCATCGCCTGGCAGGTGTTCGTCGTCCTGGGCGGCGTCACCGGGCTGCTGCCGCTGACCGGCCTGACCACCCCGTTCGTCGCCTACGGCGGGTCCTCGCTGGTGGCCAACTTCGTGCTGGTCGCCCTCCTGGTGCGGATCAGTGACGCCGCCCGCCGCCCGGCCGCCCCCGCCGGACCGCCGAAGCCGGCGCTCGGCGACGCCCCGACCGAGGTCGTGACACCGTGAACGCCCCCTTGCGCCGCGTGGCGATCAGCGTGCTCGTCCTGTTCACGCTGCTGATCGTCAACGTCAACTACATCCAGGTCGTGCGCTCCGACGAGCTGCGCGACGACCCCGGCAACACCCGCGTGCTCACCGAGGAGTACGACCGCGAGCGGGGCTCGATCGTGGTGGCCGGCACCGAGGTCGCGACGTCGGTGGCCACCGACGACCGGCTCACCTACCTGCGGCAGTACTCGCAGGGGCCGGTGTACGCGCCGGTCACCGGCTACTACTCGCTGGTGTACGGCAACGCGCAGACCGAGCGGGCGGAGAACGACGTCCTCTCCGGCAACGACGCGCGGCTGTTCGCCCGGCGCATCGCCGACCTGTTCACCGGGCGCGACCCCAGCGGCGGCGACGTCGTCCTCACCCTGGACCCGGCCACCCAGGAGGCGGCGATGTCCGCCCTCGACGGCGTCACCGGCGCGGTGGTCGCGCTCGACCCGTCGACCGGCGCGGTGCTGGGCATGGCCAGCCAGCCCACCTACGACCCGAACCTGCTCTCCAGCCACGACCCCCAGGCGATCCGGGACTACTGGGCGCAGCTCAACGACGCCGACCGCGACCCGCGGCTGAACCGGGCGATCAGCGACAACTACCCGCCGGGCTCGGTGTTCAAGGTGGTCGTCTCGGCGGCCGCGCTGGCCAGCGGGGACTACACCCCGGACACCGTCATCCCGGCGCCGGACACGCTGACCCTCCCCGGCACCTCCACCGAGCTGGAGAACTTCGGCGGCTCGAGCTGCAGCAGCACCGGCGAGCAGCCGCTGATCGACGCGCTGACCATCTCCTGCAACACCGCCTTCGCCCAGCTGGGCATCGACCTCGGTGAGGACGCGGTGCGGGACATGGCCGAGGCGTTCGGCATGGACGGCGAGCAGCGGCAGATCCCGCTCACGGTGGAGCCCAGCACCATGGGCGACCCGGAGAACGACGCCCAGCTGGGGGTGAGCTCGATCGGCCAGCAGAGCGTGGTGGTGACCCCGCTGCAGGCCGCGATGATCGCCGCCGCGGTCGCCAACGACGGCACGCTCATGCAGCCGTACCTGGTCGACCAGCTGCGCGCACCGGACCTGTCCGTCATCGACGAGACCGACCCGGAGGAGCTGAGCGAGCCGGTCACCCCCGAGGTGGCCGACCAGCTCACCGAGATGATGGAGAGCGTCGTCACCAACGGCTCGGGCCGCGCCGCCCGCATCCCCGGCGTCACCGTCGCCGGCAAGACCGGGACGGCGGAGAACGCCGGCCCCGACCACAACTGGTTCATCGGCTTCGCCCCCGCCGACGACCCGCAGATCGCGGTCGCGGTCTTCGTCGCCAACGGCGGGGGTACGGGTGGGGACGTGTCCGCACCCATCGCCCGTCAGGTCATGCAGGCCTACCTCGAGGGACAGGGCGGCTGATGGCTCTCTCCACCGGCACGATCCTCGCCGGCCGCTACGAGATCACCGCCCCGATCGCCACCGGCGGCATGGGCGAGGTCTGGCGGGCCCGGGACCGCGTGCTCGACCGCGTCGTCGCAGCCAAGGTGCTGCGCAGCGAGTTCACCGGCGACCCGAGCTTCGTCGCGCGGTTCCGCAACGAGGCGCGGCACACCGCGGCCCTCAGCCACCCCAACATCGCCTCGGTCTACGACTACGGGGAGACCCAGGACGAGCGCGGCGCCCAGCTGGCGTTCCTCGTCATGGAGCTGGTCGAGGGCAAGCCGCTGGTCACGATCCTCCACGAGGAGGGCAAGCTCCCCGTCGACTGGACGCTGCACGTCCTGGGCCAGGCCGCCGACGGGCTCTCGGCGGCGCACAAGGCCGGCGTCGTCCACCGCGACATCAAGCCGGGCAACCTCATCGTGCGCCCGGACGGCGTGGTGAAGCTGACCGACTTCGGCATCGCCCGCGCCCGCGACGCCACGCCGCTCACCCGCACCGGCATGGTCGTCGGCACCGCCCAGTACCTCTCCCCCGAGCAGGCGCAGGGCTTCGACGTCACGTCCGCCTCCGACGTCTACTCCCTCGGCGTCGTCGGCTACGAGTGCCTGACCGGCGGCCGGCCCTTCGACGGCACCTCGCAGGTCGCCGTCGCGCTGGCGCACATCAACCGGCCGCCGCCCCCGCTGCCGGCCAACGTGCCGCCCGCGGTGCGGCTGCTCATCGAGCGCGCCCTGGCCAAGGACCCCGCCGATCGCTTCGCCGACGGCGCCGCGTTCGCCGCCGCCGTCCGCTCCGTGGCCGCGGGCAACAGGCTGACCCCCGGCAACGGGGCCGCCTCCGGCGCCGGGCTGGCCGCCGCCCCGGTCCCCCTGGCCACCGACCGCACCCAGGTCGTCTCCGACATCGACGACGACCGCACCGCGCTCGTCCCCGACATGGCCGAGGACCGCACCCAGGTGTTCGGCGCCTCCACCGGCGGGGCGGGCGGACCGGGGACGGCCCCGGGGACCATGCCCCCGCTGCGCCGTCCGGACGACGACGAGGACCGGGAGGACCGCTACACCGGCGGCCGGCACGCCTCCGCGCAGCCGTCCCGCAACCGCTGGACCTGGCTGGTCGTCGGTTTGGTGCTGCTCGCGCTGGTGGGCGG
Source organism: Geodermatophilus sp. SYSU D00965 (assembly GCF_054050075.1). Lineage (NCBI taxonomy): Bacteria > Bacillati > Actinomycetota > Actinomycetes > Geodermatophilales > Geodermatophilaceae > Geodermatophilus > Geodermatophilus sp. SYSU D00965. The sequence goes on from NZ_JBJGYQ010000008.1 coordinate 48,916, forward strand.
GGGCACCTGGTTCCTGCTCGCCGGCGACGACGACCCGGGCGCGGGCACCCCCGGGGCGACGACCACGTCGGCGCCTCCCGCCACGACGTCGGCCGGCACCTTCACCATCGACCCGGCCCGGTTCGTCGGCCGGCCCGCCGACGACGTCCAGGCCGAGCTCGAGGGCCTGGGCCTGGGGCTGGTCGTCCAGCAGGAGCCGGCCGACGCCGCCCGGCTGGCCGCGGCCGGCCTCGCCCTGGACCGGGGCGACGTCGCCGCCCTCGACCCGAGCGGCGGCACGGTCGGGCAGGGCGACACGGTGACCCTCTTCTACGCACCGCAGGACTTCGCGCCCGACAGCGGTGAGGAGGAGCCCTCCCAGGCCCCCGAGACCACCACGGCCCCGACGACCACGGCCGAGCCCACCGAGGACGAGCAGACCTCCCAGGCGCCGGCGCCCACGACCCGGCGGACGACGACGCCCCCTCCGGCGGACGACGACGAGGACCAGGGCGACACCGGCGGCAACAACGACGGCGACAACGGCGGCAACGACCAGGGCGACGGAGACAACGGGGGCGACACGACGACCGAGCCCGCGCCGGGGAGCCCGGTCACGCCGCCGGTGGAGGAACCCGCGCCCGACGAGCCCCAGGCGGAGGAGCAGGGCACGGTGCTGGGGGCGGGCGCACCGGACGGGACGGCGTGATCGCACTCCCCCGCGCCGCCCGGATCCGGGCCACCGGAGCGGTTAGGCTCCCCGGCGGCCCATCCGTCCACAGTGCTCCCCCGTGCCTCCCTCCCCCCTGGACGCAGGACCGCACCGCCCGAGAGGACCCCTGATGACCACGCCGCAGGTGCTCGGTGAGCGGTACGAGATCGGCGGGGTGCTCGGCCGCGGCGGCATGGCCGAGGTGCACCGCGGCCGCGACCTGCGGCTGGGCCGCGAGGTCGCCGTCAAGGTCCTGCGCAGCGACCTCGCCCGCGACCCCTCCTTCCAGGTCCGCTTCCGGCGCGAGGCGCAGGCGGCCGCGTCGCTGAACCACCCGGCGATCGTCGCGGTGTACGACACCGGCGAGGACCGCACCGCCAACGGCGCCACCCCGTACATCGTCATGGAGTACGTCGAGGGCCAGACGCTGCGCGACGTGCTCCGCCGAGAGGGCGTGCTCTCCCCCGAGCGGGCCATGAGCCTGTCGGCCGACATCTGCGGCGCCCTCGACTTCAGCCACCGCAACGGCATCGTCCACCGCGACGTGAAGCCCGGGAACGTGATGATCACGCCCCAGGGCACGGTCAAGGTCATGGACTTCGGCATCGCGCGGGCGGTCTCGGACTCCGCCGCGACGATGACCTCCACCGCGGCGGTCATCGGCACCGCGCAGTACCTCTCCCCCGAGCAGGCGCGCGGCGAGGGCGTCGACGCCCGCTCCGACGTCTACTCGGTGGGCTGCCTGCTCTACGAGCTCGTGACCGGGGCGCCGCCGTTCACCGGCGACTCGCCGGTCTCGGTGGCCTACCAGCACGTGCGGGAGGACCCGCGCCTGCCGTCGTCGATCAACCCGGCCATCCCGCCGGAGCTCGACGCGATCCTGCTCAAGGCGATGAGCAAGAACCCGGCCAACCGCTACCAGTCGGCCGCGGACATGCGCAACGACCTGCTCCGTGCACTGGCCGGCCAGCAGGTCGAGGCCACGCCGGTGATGGGCGACGCCGAGAAGACCACGATCCTCGGCGCGCCCGCCGGCTACGGCCAGGCCGACTGGGACGACGAGGACGACGCGGCCCGCAAGAAGAAGCGCAACCGGGTCATCGCGGCCGTCGTCGCGGCGGTGCTGCTCATCGGCGGCGTGGTCACCCTGGCACTGGTCCTCAACTCCGGGGACGACGAGGAGCCGCCGGCCGTCGCCCAGGTCGCGGTGCCCTCCGACCTGGTCGGCAAGGACGAGGCCACGGCCACCCAGTCGCTCGAGGCCGCCGGCCTGCGCGTCGGCGACGTGACGACCGCGCCGAGCTCGGAGGAGCAGGAGGGGCTGGTGATCAGCACCGACCCGGCCGGCGGCGCGCAGGTCGCCCCCGACTTCGAGGTCGCGCTGGTCATCGGCGGCGGCGTGGACACCATCGAGGTGCCGGCGGTCATCGGCCTGGACGCCGACCGTGCCCAGACCACCCTCGGGAACGCCGGCTTCCAGCGGGTCAACACCGACGACGTCGACTCGCTGCAGGCCGAGGGCACCGTCGTCGACGTGAACCCGGCCGAGGGCAGCGCCGTCGACCCGAGCACCGCGGTGACCCTGTCGGTCTCCGACGGCAACGCCCCGCTGCCCGACGTCGTGGGCCAGCAGCAGGCGGCCGCCACGCAGGCGCTGCGGGACGCGGGCTTCACCAACGTCACCCCCGAGCAGACCGAGTCCGACCAGCCCGAGGGCACCGTGATCGCCATGGACCCCGCCGCGAACACCCAGGCGTCGGCCGGTGACGGGATCACGCTGCAGGTCTCCAGCGGGCCGGGCGAGGTCGAGGTGCCCGACGTGGTCGGCTCGACCGAGGCCGAGGCCCGGGCGGCACTGCAGCAGGCCGGCTTCACCGGCACGGTGACGGTGGAGACCACGGAGGCCTCCGACCCCGGCGACGTCGGCGTCGTGCTCGCCGTCTCGCCGCGGGCCGGCGGCTCCGTGGCCCCCGACGGCACGGTCACCCTCACCGTCGGCGAGGAGCCGGCCGGCGGGACCGGGGACGAGGACGACGACTCGGGCCCCGGCGGTGGCGGCGGGGGCGGCGGCTCCGGCGACAACTGACGCAGACGCACGAAGGGCCCCTCCCGGCGCGGGAGGGGCCCTTCGTGCGTCTGGGGGGCTCAGCCGGGCGTGGCGACCGTGGTGAGCCGGTGGGCGGCGGCGCTGGCGGCCTCGACGGCCGCCGGGTCGGGGGCCAGGCCGCAGGTCTCCAGCCAGGTGGCCAGCATCCGGTGCCCGCCCTCGGTGAGCACCGACTCGGGGTGGAACTGCACGCCCTCGATCGGCAGCGCGCGGTGCCGCAACGCCATGACGATCCCCGAGCGCGTCGTCCCGGTGACCTCCAGCTCGTCGGGCACGGTGTCCCGGTCCACGGCCAGGGAGTGGTAGCGGGTGGCGGTGAACGGCGACGGCAGGCCGGCCAGCACGCCGACCCCGTCGTGCACGACCTGGCTGGTCTTGCCGTGCAGCAGCTCCGGCGCCCGCACGACCTCCGCGCCGAAGGCCTCGGCGATCGCCTGGTGGCCGAGGCAGACGCCGAGCACCGGCGTCCCGGCCTCGGCGGCGGCGCGCACCATCGGCACCGTCACGCCGGCGTCGGCCGGCGTGCCCGGTCCGGGCGAGAGCAGCACCCCGGCGACGTCGAGGCCGGCGAGCTCGTCGACGGTGACCGCGTCGTTGCGGCGGACGATGCAGCGCACGCCCAGCTGACCCAGGTACTGGACCAGGTTGTAGACGAAGCTGTCGAAGTTGTCGACGACGAGGACGGGACGACTCACGATCTCTGTGTACCAGGAGGACACCGTCCTCCCCACCCTTCGCAGGCTCAGGGCGGGACCCGGGACGGGGCCGGCCAGCAGCGTCAGCCATCGGCCGTCGTGGCGTACTCCATGTCCAGCGGTCCGTCGTAGGCGGGCAGGTCGACCGCGCGCTCCCGGACGGCGAAGCCGAGCCCGAAGTCCTCCACCGCCTGCTGGAACACCGCCACCTGCGGGGAGGCGGCGAGCTGGGCGCGGATGGCCTCGGCGTCACCGATCGCGGTGACCACGAACGGCGGCGAGTAGGTGCGCCCCTGGAGCAGCAGCACGTTGCCCACGCAGCGGACGGCGCTGGTGGCGATCAGCCGCTGGTCCATGATCGCGACCGCGTCGGCCCCGGCGGCCCACACCGCGTTGACCACCGCCTGGACGTCGGACTGGTGGATGACCACGTCGTCGGGGCGCGCACCCATCGGCAGCGAGCCGTCGGGGCGCCGCGGGGCGTCGTCCAGGGTGATCTCCACGCCGCGACCGGTGAGGGGGACCAGCCCGGCCGACAGCTCACCACCGGAGCCCTCCTGCTGGGCGGCGGCCACCGCGCCGTCCCGGGAGGCGGCCTCGTCGGTCAGCGCCTGCGCCTGGGCGCGCAGCCCGGCCAGCTCCTCCTCCTGGGCGCGCAGGGCGTCCTCCCGCGCGGCGATCAGGGTGGAGAGCTCGGTGACCTCCCCGCCGCGCAGGTCGGTGCCCTGGGCCGTCTGGCTGGAGGTGGCGAACAGCAGGCCGGCCGCGAGCGCCACCACGGGCACCAGCACCGCCCACCCCGAGGGGCGGCGGGTACCCCGAAGGGTCACGGTGCGGGCTCCGGCCACGTCCGCAGCTTAGGCTGGGGAGAGGTCACGGCCGGCCGCGACGATCCGGCCCCGGAGGGAGTTCGCACGGTGCCCAAGTCCAAGGTGCGCAAGAAGTCGGTCTACACGCCGCCGCAGGGCACCCTGCAGTCGGGGACGGCGGCCGCCCGGGCCGTCCAGCCCAGCCCGCGCTGGTACGCGCCGCTGATGGTCGCCCTCATGGTGCTGGGGCTGCTGTGGATCGTCGTCTACTACGTGGCCGGCGACCAGATCCCGTTCATGGTCTCGCTGTCGGCGTGGAACTTCGCGATCGGCTTCGGCCTCATGGTCGCCGGGCTGGTCATGTCGATGCGCTGGCGCTGAACGCCGCAGCCCCGAGATCGAGGCCCTCGTCCCACCCGGGACGGGGGCCTCGTCGCTTGTCACCGTCCGCGCACACACCGTGTTGTGCACAGGCGCCGCTGTGCACAGCCGATCGGCGCCGTCCACAGGTCGACAAAGCGCGAACTCCCCAGGTTTGTCCACCGAGTGTGGAGAACGGGTGTTCGACCGCACGCCGCTGACCTCGGCATCTGCCGGGTGTGAGACTCGTGTGACGAGAAGGGCAGCCGAGTAACTACACGACTGTGACTCCATCCCCAGCTGTGCACACAGCTGTGGATGAGTCGACTTGGCGGCAGCCGCCGGATGGCGACCTCGCCGCCCGCGTACCCCGGGAAGGAGCCGGCGACACGCGATCTGAGCACGGCAGATGTCCGGCGAGGACCGGTCGTCCCCAGGACGCCGACGGCCCCCGGTCCGCAGGGGACCGGGGGCCGTCGGCCGGGGACTGTCGATGGCCCCTCTGCAGGGTCCCGCCGCGAGCCTGCGAGTGGCGGGGGGCAGAGGGGTCCTTCTTCAGCCGCTATGACACGGGACGGCGACGTCAGCCGTCGATCAGTTCGAGGATCGTGGCGTTCGCCATCCCGCCGCCCTCGCACATGGTCTGCAGGCCGTAGCGCGTCCCGGTGCCCACCATGGTGTGGACGAGCGTGGCCATGATGCGGGCGCCCGAGGCGCCCAGCGGGTGGCCCAGGGCGATCGCGCCACCGCGGGGGTTGAGTCGCTCGGCCGGCGCCCCGGTCTCCGCCTGCCAGGCCAGCGGCACGGGCGCGAACGCCTCGTTGACCTCGAAGACGCCGATGTCGCCGATCGACAGCCCGGAGCGCTGCAGCACCTTCTGCGTCGCCGGGATGGGGGCGGTCAGCATGATCACCGGGTCGTCCCCGGCCACGACCGTGGTGTGGATGCGCACCAGCGGGCGCAGCCCGAGCTCGCGGGCCTTCTCGGACGTGGTGACCAGCAGCGCGGCCGACCCGTCGGAGATCTGGCTGGCGTTGCCGGCGCTGATGACCCCGTCGGCCTTGAAGGGCGTCTTCAGCGAGGCCAGCTTCTCCAGCGAGCCGCCGGGCCGCACGCCCTCGTCGGCCCGGACCACGGTGCCGTCCGGGGTCGTCACGGGGACGATCTCCTCGTCGAACGCGCCGTCGGCCTGGGCCTTGGCCGCCCGCTCGTGCGAGGACAGCGAGTACTCGTCGAGCTGGGTGCGGGAGAAGCCCCACCGCTCGGCGATCATCTCGGCGCCGATGCCCTGGTTGGGGGCCACGCCGTAGCGCTCCATGAAGCGCGGGCCCAGGGGGCGGCCGGTCGAGCCGTCCCCGACCGAGGAGCCCATCGGTACCCGGCTCATCGACTCGACCCCACCGGCGACGACGACGTCGGCCTGGCCGCTGACGACGGCTGCGGCGGCGAAGGCCACGGCCTGCTGCGAGGAGCCGCACTGCCGGTCGACGGTCGTGCCGGGCACCGTCTCGGGCCAGCCGGCGGCGAGGACGGCGTTGCGGGCGACGTTGTAGGTCTGCTCGCCGATCTGGCTGACACAGCCCCAGAAGACGTCGTCCACCGCGGCCGGGTCGATACCGGCGCGCTGAGCCAGGGCCTCGAGCACGTGGGCGGAGAGGTCGACGGCGTGCACGCCCGACAGCCCACCGCCCCGCTTGCCCACCGGCGTGCGCACGGCGGCGCAGATGACGGCATCTCGCATGGGTCCTCCTCGTCGACGTGGGCGGGATCACGCCCACCGGCGATCGTAGGACGTCCACGCATCGGTTCCCCAGCACCGATGCCAGGCTGGGGGCGTGGAGTGGTCGGCGCGACGGGGTGAGACGGCCGCGCTCGCCGTCGCCGCGGCCGTCCTGGCCCTGGCGACCGTCGTGCTGGACGCCGCGGGCCGGGTGCTGGTCGGCGGTGCCGCGCTGCTGCTGCTGGCCCTGGCCGTGCGGGACCTGCTGCTGCGGCCGCGGTTGTCGGCCGGGCCGGCGGGGGTCGTCCTGCGGACGCTGGGCGGCCGACGGCAGCTGCCCTGGACCGGGCTGCGGGTGCGGGTGCGCGAGACGCGCCGGCTGGGCGTCCGCTCCCGGCTGCTCGAGCTGGACACGGCCGCCGGTCCGGCCGAGGACGGCGTGCTGGTCCTCCTCGGCCGGCGCGACCTGGGCACCGACCCGGGCGAGGTCGCGCGGGCGCTGGGCGTGCTGCGGCCCCGTCCAGGCGGTGCGGACGACGGGGTCCGCTGACTAACCCAGGACGACCAGCGTCGGCACGGTCAGCGCCACCACGACGAGGGCGGCGGCCAGCAGCATGAGTCCGAGCACCTGGAACTCCGTGCGCCGGCGGGCCAGCACCACGATGCCGGTGGCGACGAACCCGGCCACCAGACCGCCGAGGTGGCCGAGCAGCGAGACGCCGGGCAGGAAGCTGATGACGACGTTGATCGCCAGCAGGGTGAGCAGGCCGCGCAGGTCCTCGCGGCGGGCGATCATCAGCACCGCCAGGCCGCCCAGCAGGCCGTAGATGGCCGCCGACGCGCCGGCGACCGGACGCCCGGGCTCACCGAACAGCTGCAGCGCCACTGCACCGCCGAGCAGCGAGACCAGGTAGACGGCGAGGTAGCGCCAGCGGCCCAGCTGCCGCTCGAGCTCGGAGCCGAAGACCAGCAGCGCGAGCATGTTGAGCACCAGGTGCACGACGCCGATGTGCAGGAAGGCCGCGGTGACCAGCCGCCAGTCCTCCCCGAGCTCGACCAGGACGGGGATCTGCGCCAGCCGGACGAACAGCGGCGAGAACTGGTTGTCCAGCGGGTTGGCCCCGGCAAGCCCCGCGGAGACCGCGGTGACCACGAACAACGCGACGTTGAGCCCGATGAGGGTCACCGTGACCGCGCCGAACCGGCGGCCGGCCCGGCGCAGCAGCGGCGCCTGGCGGGGCCGGCGCACGGTGGCGTTGCCCGCGCGGACGCACTCCGGGCACTGGAACCCCACCGAGGCGGGGGTCATGCACTCCGGGCAGATGGGCCGCTCGCAGCGGGTGCAGGTGATGCGGGTGGGCCGGTCCGGGTGCCGGTAGCACGTGGTCGGGGGCGCCGGCTGCGGCTGGCCGGGGCCGGCGCCCCCGTCGTCGGGGCTGGTGGTCAGCTGCGCTGCACCTCGACCGACTGCAGGACGACGTCCTCCACCGGCCGGTCCCCGCGGGCGGTGCGCACCTTGGCGATGCGGTCCACGACGTCGCGGCTGGCCTGGTCGGCCACCTCGCCGAAGATCGTGTGCTTGCCGGTCAGCCACGTGGTGGGGGCGACGGTGATGAAGAACTGCGAGCCGTTGGTGCCGGGGCCGGCGTTGGCCATGGCGAGCAGGTACGGCTTGGTGAAGGCCAGCTCGGGGTGGATCTCGTCGCCGAACTGGTACCCGGGGCCGCCGATGCCCTGACCCAGCGGGTCGCCGCCCTGGATCATGAAGCCGTCGATGATCCGGTGGAAGACCGTGCCGTCGTAGAGGCGGTCGGTGGTCTTCTCCCGGGTCTGCGGGTGGGTCCACTCCCGGCGGCCCTCGGCCAGGTCGGCGAAGTTCGCCACGGTCCTGGGCGCGTGGTCGGGGAACAGGTCGACGGTGATGTCGCCGTGGTTGGTGTGCAGCACGGCACGGCGTGCGGGAGTCGCTTCGGTCACGACGTCCACTCTCCCACTGGTCGGCTCCCCGCGAGGCACGGGGAGCCGACCGCGGCCCCCGGGCAGGGTCCCGCCGGGAGCCTGCCCGGGGGACTGCTACATGCGGCGGACCTCGGCGACGTCGAGGTTGCGGAAGGACGCCTCCCCCTCGGTGACCTCCTGCATCCGCTTCGAGATCTCCGAGGTCACCGGGTGCTCCGAGTTCCGCATCGCGGACGCGTGGTCGGGGAAGGCGACGATCTGGACGTAGGTGTCGGCACGGTCGTGGTCGGCCGTGACGGCGATCCAGCGGGCGGTCGTCTCCCGCCCCATCCGCTCCTGCCACTCGTCGCCCATCCGGCGGAACCCGTCGAGGTCGCGGGTGCGGAACTCGATCAGCTGGACGAAGGCGCCCTCCTCCAGCTGCAGGGCCTGCTCGTCCCCCATCGCGGCACGCAACTGATCCCGCAGCTGCGGGCTGTCGGTGTGGCCGTGCGCGGAGACCGCGTGCTGGACGGCCAGTTCGAGGACGTCGTCCTCCTCACCGGAGACGAAGACGGTGCAGTTGCTCTCGCTCGGCATCACCCGGCAGTCGATCGACTTCCGAGCCATGACTCCTCCTCAGGGGCCGAGCCCTGGCCCGACCGGCCGGTGGGCCACGGGCGGCGCCGACAGTGGCCCTGAGGACGGCGACCGTCCAGGGGCCGAGGTCCCTGGACGTCTGCTCGTGCCGAGGCGTCGCTCCCCGGTCACATCCTCCAGTCGCGGTCCGTCAGTGCTGTGACGGCGCCGCCCGCGGCGATGTGACAGGAAGCAGAGGAGAACCGCCGTGAACGCTCGAACGCAGATCCCCGCCCCGCTCGAGGGGCTCGGCAGCGTCCGCTACCTGGTCGACGACGTCGACACCGCCGTCGCCTTCTACGCCGGCCAGCTCGGCTTCGCCCTGCGAGCCGACGCCCGGCCGGCCTTCGCCGAGCTGGTGCGCGGCCCGCTGCGGCTACTCCTCAGCGGCCCGGCCAGCACGGCTGGGCGGCCCATGCCCGACGGCCGCACGCCCGTGCCGGGCGGCTGGAACCGCATGCACCTCGTCGTCGACGACCTCGACGCCGAGGTGAGCCGGCTGCGCGCCGCCAGTGTCACCTTCCGCAACGACGTCGTCAGCGGCCCCGGAGGGCGACAGGTCCTCATCGAGGACCCCTGCGGCAACCCCGTCGAGCTCTTCCAACCCGCCGGCGCCTGACCGCGCCCCAGTCGACACCGAGAGGAAAGCCATGCCCCCCGACCTCCGCAGCACTGTCCTGCTGCGCAGCGAGGACAGCAGTGGCCACGTGTCCGTGGTGGAGAACGTCGTCCCGGCGCGCAGCGCGGGACCTCCGCTGCACAGGCACGACTTCGACGAAGCCTTCTACGTACTGGAAGGCGAGCTCGTCTTCCGCGTCGGCGACGCGCTCCTCGCCCGCACCGGGGGACAGCTGGCCTTCGCCCCGCGCGGTGCCGCGCACGCGCTCGTCAACCGCCGCGATGCCCCGGCGCGGTACCTGCTCGTGTGCACCCCCGCTGGCTTCGAGCGCCAGTTCGCCCGAATGGCCGCGCAGGCGCACGGCACCGAGCCGCCACCCTGGGCGCTGCAGCCGATCCCCGAGGTCGTGCTACTCGGCCCATCCATCCTCCGGGAGGTTCTCGACCGCGTGGAGTGACGTGCCCGGGCGCGATCCGTCGATGGAGGGCCGGAGCTGGGACGGGTGCCAGGGATCAGTCCTCGAGGAGCACCACGTCGAGCGCGTCGAGGACGAGGGGGTCGAAGACGACGTCCACGGCGGTGATCCGGCCGCCGGAGACGACGAACTCCAGCGCCCCGCGCAGCCGTCCACCGAGCAGGAACACCGCCCCGGGGGCTCCGTCGAGCAGCGCTGCTCGTGTGGCTCGCGCCTTGCCCAGGAAGGCGCGGGCGATCGCCTGGTCGCCGCTGAGCCGCTGCAGCCCACCGAGATCGGGAACGGCGGCGTCTGCGCGCAACACGACATCCGGGTCCAGCACGGCCAGTAGCCCCGCGAAGTCGCCCCCGCGTGCGGCGGCCAAGAACGCCCGCACCACCTCCTGGCGGCGCCGGGCGTCCGTAGGGTCGGCGGTGCCCGCCGGCACACCCTGCACCCGGCGCCGAGCGCGGCTCGCCAGTTGTCGTGCCGCGGCCGGAGTGCGGTCGAGGACGGCCGCGACCTCGTCGAAGGGGACGGCGAACAGGTCGTGCAGCACGAAGGCGAGGCGCTCCGGCGGCGTCAGGGTGTCCAGCACGACGAGCAGTGCCAGGCCGACAGAGTCGGCCAGCTCCGCCTCGTGCTCCGGCTCGGGCCCGCCCTCGAGGTTCGGCGCGTGCAGGTCCAGTGGCTCCTCGCGGCGAGCCCTCCGGCGGCGCAGCACGTCCAGGCACACCCGACCGACGACCGTGGTCAACCACCCACCGAGGTTGGCCACGTCGGTGGACCCGTGGCGCTGCAGGCGCAGCCACGCCTCCTGCACGGCGTCGTCGGCCTCCTCCGCCGAGCCGAGCATCCGGTGTGCGACCGCCCGCAGGTGCGCGCGGTGCGCCTCGAACTGCTCGGCCAGCGGCTGCGCTCCTGCCGCTCCCTCGTCCATCGGTCACATCCTCCCGTCGACGCCCGTCACTGCAGTGACGGCGCCGACCACGGCGACGTGACGAGCAGCAGAGGAGATGCACCATGTCCGTCACTCACCTGATCGCCTCAGCGATGTCTGCCACGCTCGCGCTCCTGGGGTCTGCCGCGCCGGCAACCGCCCAGGTCGTGGTCCGGTCGACCGGCGCCGGCGCCTTCACCCCTGGGCGTTCCTGGTCCGTGGTGGCCGTGTTGCTGGGGCTGACCGGCGCGATCGTCGGAGGGCTGGCCCTGGTCCGTTCCCCTGGTCGTCCCGGCACCCGCAGCGGGAGGGGCGGCGTGGTGGCCCTGGTGACGGGGCTGGCCGGGGCGGTCGTCGGCGGACTGGTCGTGGCCGCCGCCGACGGAGGCCCTGGCACTGGCTCCGGGATCGTCGGAGGCCTCCTGGCCTCGGCGGTCGGGCTCACCGCCGCCGTCCTCGGCGGACTGGTCCTCACCCGGTCCCGCCGCGCTGCCGCACCGGCTGACCGGCTGACCACTCGCCAGCAGTGAGGAGCAACACGTCGGGTCTGAGTGAGGACCATCTCCCGGCTGGGCGGCGCTTCGAGGAGCATCGGCATGCTGCCTGCCTACGTCGCCGTCGCACTCGTCACGATCCTGGCGAACAGCGCCATCGCGATCGCCGACTACGCCAAGGCGGACTTCGTCCTGGCGAACTCCGCCGAGGTCGGCGTGCCGCGTTCGTGGCTGCCGCTACTGGCCACTCTCAAACTCGCTGGCGCAGCGGGACTCGCCCTCGGGATCCTGGTGGTGCCCTACCTCGACATCGCCGCGGCCACCGGCCTGGTCGCCTTCTACATCGGCGCGGTCCTCGCGCATCTTCGCGCCCGGGTGCTGTACAACCTGGCATTCCCTGGCCTCTACCTCGCCTTGGCCGCCGCTTCCCTCGCTCTGGCAGTTGCGAACGCTGCGCGGACACCCGTCGCGATCTAGATCAGCAGGGCTGCCTCTCGTCGGGGCAGTGCGGGGAACCCGGGCTCACGCCGCACGAGCTGCGGCACACCGCCGCCTCGTTGACGATCAAGGCCGGCGCCGACGTCAAGGCGGTGCAGCGGATGCTCGGGCACGCCTCGGCGGCCATGACCCTGGACCGCTACGCCGACCTGGACGACGCCGACCGGACGTCGCCGACCTGGACGACGTCGCCGACCGGCTGGACACGCTGCGGGCCGCAACCCACGGACGGGTTGCGGACTCTCTGCGGACCGACAGCCCGCTGGAGGGCTCGCCTGAGCCTCCGACGGAGGTGAGACCACAGGTGAGAGGAGTGGAGACGAGGGGAATCGAACCCCTAACCCCCGCCTTGCAAAGGCGGTGCTCTGCCAATTGAGCTACGTCCCCGGGTGTCCGGGGGGAGAACCCCCGGCGGGTCAGCGGGTGGGCGTGCTCACCGACCGGGAGCCGCGGGTGGCCTCGGCCCAGAGGTCGGCCTCGGCCCGGCCGGCCGAGCGCTTGCGGACCAGGGCGAGCGCCCCGGCCGCGGCGGCGGCCAGCGCCAGCTTCTTCAGCACGCGGTGTACCTCCTCGAGGGGGGTTCCCGCCTCCGGGAGGGAGGGGGCGGAGCGGCCCCGGACGGGGCGTTCCGACGGCACCTGGGGCGCCGGCACACGGGTGGGCCTGGGAGGACTTGAACCTCCGGCCTCATCCTTATCAGGGATGCGCTCTAACCGCCTGAGCTACAGGCCCGTGAACCTCGAACAGCTTACCTGGCCTGCCCGAGGCGATCGCAGGGGGGTGCGGAGGACGGGGTCCTCCCTCAGTCCCGCTCCGAGAGGGTCACCTCCAGGCCGCCGACGAGGTCCGAGCACATGTTGTAGATGAACGCCGCGACGGTGCACAGCGCCGTCATCAGCACGATGTTGATCGCACCGATGACCGCGGCGCCGCCGAAGACGATGCCCGGGGTGATGACCTCGCTGCCGCCCTCGCCGCCGGAGGCGGTGCCGAGCTGGCCGAACAGGTCGTTGAGGGTCTCGAAGACGCCGAGGCCGGAGAGGACGCCGTAGAGGACGCCGACGGCCACCATCCAGATGAAGAACATCGCGATGGACAGCACCAGCGAGATCTTCAGCGCCGACCAGGTGTCGACGTGCCGGAGCTGGAGGCGGGCGCGCCGCGGGCCGCGGGCGGCCTTCTGCTTGCCGGCGCCCTTGGCGGCGGGGGTGACCGCGGGCTGACCCGCGGACGGGGCGCTGTCCGGTACGGGGACGACCGCGGTGCCCTGGGCCGCCGGCGCGGAGGTCGCCGCGGAGGCGCCTGCACCGCTCGACAGCGGCTCGGCCGCGACCGGCGCCGTCCCGTCGTCGGTCTCCGCGGCCTGTGCCCGCTGGGTGCCCGTGTCGGGGATGGCCTGGGTCGCCGTGACCGGCGCCGTCCCGTCGGCCTGCCGATCGGTCGCCGTCCCCTTCGCCGCGGAGGTGTCCCCGGGCCGGGACCCGGTGCGCACCGAACCCTGCGTCCGGTCGCTCATGCGAGTCTCCCGTCCCCCAGCGGCCCGCGCCGCTCTCTCGTGCCCGGGTGGCCCGGCACGCCGCCGAGGGCGCCCGGGCGCCGTTCAGATCAGTGGTGGTGGTGCCGGACGGGGCGCGGCGCCCGTTCCCGGGGGCCCGGGCGCCGCGCCTCCTCCGACATCGCTCCCCAGACTAGGCGGAGGGCTCGTCGTTGTCCGTCGTACGCGCGATCGCCACGATCGAGACGTCTTCGGGCAAGTTCATGAGCTTGACACCCATGGTGGCGCGGTCCTTGTTGTGCCGGACCCCGTTGACCGGCGTGCGGATGACGCCACCGCCGGAGGTGATCGCGTACAGCTCGTCGCCGAGCCGCACCGCGAGGGCACCGACCAGCGACCCCTTGCGGGCCTTGGGGTCGGCGGTCAGGACGCCCTTGCCGCCGCGGCCCTGGTTCGGGTAGTTCTCGATCCCGGTCCGCTTGGCGAACCCCCGTTCGGTGGCGACGAGGACGTCGACGCCCTCCTCGACCACGATCATCGACAGCAGGGCGTCGTCGTCGGCGAGGGAGATGCCGCGCACGCCCTCGGTGGCGCGACCCATCGGCCGCAGCGCGGCGTCGTCGGCCTTGAACCGGATCGACATCGCCTTGCGGGTGACCAGCAGCAGGTCCTGCTCCGGGTCGATCAGCGCGGCGCCGACCAGCTCGTCGTTGTCGCGCAGGTTGATCGCGATGACGCCGCCGCTGCGCGGGGAGTCGAAGTCGGTCAGCCGGGTCTTCTTCACCTGGCCACGCGCGGTGGCCAGCACCAGGTACGGGGCGACCCCGTAGTCCTTGATCTGCATGACCTGGGCGATCCGCTCGTCCGGCTGGAAGGCCAGGATGTTGGCCACGTGCGCGCCTCGGGCGGTGCGGTTGGCCTCGGGCAGCTCGTAGGCCTTGGCCCGGTACACCCGGCCCTTGTTGGTGAAGAACAGGATCCAGTCGTGGGTGGAGCCCACGAAGAAGTGGTCGACGATGTCGTCCTGCTTCAGCGCCGCACCCATGACGCCCTTGCCGCCGCGCCGCTGCGACCGGTAGAGGTCGCTCTTGGTCCGCTTGGCGTAGCCGGTGCGGGTGATGGTGACGACGACCTCCTCCTCGGCGATGAGGTCCTCCATGGAGACGTCGCCGTCGTTGGCCACGAACTTCGTGCGCCGGTCGTCGCCGTACTTCTCCACGATCTCGGTGAGCTCGTCGCGGATGATCTGCCGCTGCCGCTCGGGCGAGGCGAGGATCGCCTGCAGGTCGGCGATGCGGGCCTCGATCTCGGCCAGCTCGTCCATGATCCGCTGCCGCTCGAGGGCGGCCAGCCGGCGCAGCTGCAGGTCGAGGATCGCCGTCGCCTGGATCTCGTCGACGTCGAGCAGCTCCATGAGGCCGGTCCGGGCGGTGTCGGCCGAGGGGCTGTTGCGGATGAGCGCGATGACCGCGTCGAGCTGGTCGAGGGCCTTGGCGTAGCCGCGCAGGATGTGCGCGCGCTCCTCGGCCTTGCGCAGCCGGTAGCGGGTGCGCCGCTGGATGACGTCGACCTGGTGGGTGACCCACAGCCGGACCAGCTCGTCGAGCCGCAGCGTCCGCGGAACGCCGTCGACGATCGAGAGCATGTTGCAGCCGAACGACGTCTGCAACTGGGTGTGCTTGTAGAGGTTGTTCAGCACGACCTTGGCCACGGCGTCACGGCGCAGGGTGATCACCAGGCGGCGGCCGACGCGGTCGCTGGACTCGTCGGCGATCTCGCTGATGCCCTGGAGCCGGCCGTCCTTGACCGCCTCGGCGATCGCCTCGGCCAGGTTGTCGGGGTTGACCTGGTAGGGCAGCTCGGTGACGACGAGCTGGACCCGGCCCTTGGCGTCCTCCTCGACGGTGACCACCGCGCGCATGCGGACCGAGCCGCGGCCGGTGCGGTAAGCCTCCTCGATCCCCTCGCGGCCGACGATCAGGCCGTGGGTCGGGAAGTCGGGGCCCTTGATCCGCTCCATGCACGCGGTGAGGGCCTCCTCGTGCTCGGCGTCCGGGTGCTCGAGCATCCAGAACACCGCGTCGGCGACCTCGCGGAGGTTGTGCGGCGGCATGTTGGTGGCCATGCCGACGGCGATGCCGGCCGAGCCGTTGATCAGCAGGTTGGGGACGCGCGAGGGCAGGACCAGCGGCTCCTGGTTGCGCCCGTCGTAGTTGGCCTGGAAGTCGACGGTCTCCTCGTCGATCCCGGCCATCATCTCCATGGCCAGCGGGGTCAGCCGGGCCTCGGTGTAGCGCATGGCCGCCGCCGGGTCGTTGCCCGGGGAGCCGAAGTTGCCCTGGCCGTCGATGAGCGGGTAGCGCATCGACCAGGGCTGGGCCAGCCGCACGAGGGCGTCGTAGATCGCCGAGTCGCCGTGCGGGTGGTAGTTACCCATGACCTCACCGACGACGCGGGCGCACTTGACGTACCCGCGGTCGGGGCGGAAGCCCTGGTCGTACATGGCGAACAGCACGCGCCGGTGCACGGGCTTGAGGCCGTCACGGACCTCGGGGAGCGCGCGGCCGACGATGACCGACATCGCGTAGTCGATGTAGCTGCGCTGCATCTCCTGCTGGAGGTCGACCGGTTCGACGCGGTCGCGGGCAGGGGTCTCGGTCACGGTTCAGGTCCTTCAGGTTCGGGAGCGGACGTCGGGCGCGATCCACCGTCGGCCCCCTCGCAGGGGCCCGCGCCGAGCGGAGCGAGGCGTGGGGAGCGAGGGGGTCCTTCTAGACGTCGAGGAAGCGGACGTCCTTGGCGTTGCGGGTGATGAAGCTGCGGCGGGCCTCGACGTCCTCGCCCATCAGCACGCTGAACAGCTCGTCGGCGGTGGCGGCGTCCTCGAGGGTGACCTGCAGCAGGATGCGGGTCTCCGGGTCCATGGTGGTCTCCCACAGCTCGGTGGCGTTCATCTCGCCGAGCCCCTTGAACCGCTGGATCATCTCCTCGCGGACCTTGCGGCCCTCCTGCTTGCCGGCCTCGACCAGCGCGTCGCGCTCGCGGTCGGAGTAGGCGTAGTCGTCGCCGTGCTTGCCGCCCCACTTGATCTTGTAGAGCGGCGGCTGTGCCAGGTACACGTGACCGGCCTCGACCAGCGGCCGCATGAAGCGGAACAGCAGGGTCAGCAGCAGGGTGCGGATGTGCTGGCCGTCGACGTCGGCGTCGGCCATCAGCACGATCTTGTGGTACCGCAGCTTCGACAGGTCGAACTCGTCGTGGATGCCGGTGCCGAACGCGGTGATCATCGACTGGACCTCGTTGTTCTTGAGGACCCGGTCGATGCGTGCCTTCTCGACGTTGATGATCTTGCCGCGGATGGGCAGGATCGCCTGGAACATCGAGTCGCGGCCGGACTTGGCCGAACCGCCGGCGGAGTCACCCTCGACGATGTAGATCTCGGAGTTGCGCGGGTCGGTCGAGCGGCAGTCGGCCAGCTTGCCGGGCAGCGAGTTGTTGCTCAGCAGGTTCTTGCGGGCCAGCTTGCGCGCGTCCTGCGCGGCGCGGCGGGCACGGGCCGCGGACGAGGCCTTGTTGATGATCGTCTTGGCCTCGGTCGGGTTGGCCTCGAACCAGTGCGCGATCTGCTCGTTGCACACCCGCTGCACGAAGCCCTTGACCTCGGTGTTGCCGAGCTTGGTCTTCGTCTGGCCCTCGAACTGCGGGTCGCCGATCTTCACCGAGACGATCGCGGCCAGGCCCTCGCGGATGTCTTCGCCGGTGAGCTTCTCGTCCTTGGGCTTGAAGAGCTTCTTCTCCTCGGCGTACCGGTTGACGATCGAGGTGAGCGCCGTGCGGAAGCCCTCCTCGTGGGTGCCGCCCTCGTGCGTGTTGATCGTGTTGGCGAACGAGTAGACCGACTCGGAGTACGCGTCGGACCACTGCATCGCGACGTCCACGCTCATCCGCATGTCGTTCTTGCCGACGCCCTCGGCGCCGAAGCTGATGATCGAGCGGTGGATCGCCGTCTTCTTGGCGTTGATGTGCTTGACGTAGTCCTCGAGACCGCCGTCGTACCGGTAGGTGATCTCGGTGGCCTCGAACGCCTCGGCCTCGGCACCGGGCTCCGGCGCGGCCTCGGCGAGGGTGACCTCCTCGGCCATGCCCGTCTCGACCTTGCCCTGCCCGGGCCGCTCGTCGCGCAGCACGATGGTCAAGCCCTTGTTGAGGAAGGCCATCTCCTGCAGCCGGCGGCTGATCGTGTCGAACGAGTAGGTCGTCGTCTCGAAGATGGAGCCGTCGGCCCAGAACGTCGTGGTGGTGCCGGTCCCGTCGGTGGGGCCCACCTTCTCCAGCGGGCCGGGCTTGGCCATGTCGTAGTGCTGGAACCACTCGAAGCCGTCCCGCTTGATGCGGACGTCGAGCTTCGTGGACAGCGCGTTGACGACGGTGACGCCGACGCCGTGCAGGCCGCCGGAGACCGCGTAGCTCTTGCCGTCGAACTTGCCGCCGGCGTGCAGCACGGTGAGGACGACCTCGACAGTGGGGCGCTTCTCGACCGGGTGCATGTCGACCGGGATGCCACGGCCGTTGTCCTCGACCCGGACGCCGCCGTCGGCGAGCAGGGTGACCTTCACGGTGTCGCAGTGGCCGGCGAGGGCCTCGTCGACGGAGTTGTCGACGACCTCCCACACCATGTGGTGCAGACCCCGCTCACCGGTCGACCCGATGTACATACCGGGACGCTTGCGGACGGCCTCGAGACCCTCGAGGACGGTGATGGAGCTGCCGGAGTACGCGTTGTCAGTCTGAGGTCGAGCGACCACGTGGGGCCCTTCTGTCGCGCAACCGGCGCACGGCTCCCCCGCGAGCGGCGGGGGGCAGGACGGCGTAGAGAGGCGCTGAGCCGGTTGCTGGCGGTTCCTGCCTCCCAGGATACCGGGTCCTACGACAGGAATGCCGCCGTCCACGCCCTGAGGAGGGATCTGCGCCACTCGCGACTCGTCAGCCACCCCCGATGGTGGACCCCGGGTCGACACGCCGTCCCGCGGCCGCTGGGTGGCCCGGTGCCGGGCCCCGCCACGAGCGTGCGAGGCGTGGGGGAAGGGTGGTCCTTCCTCAGTTGACCGGGCCGCCCTTGGTGAACCGGTCGGGGTCCAGCGGCGGGACGGCGGGCCCGGTCCGCCGGTTGACGAGCACCGTCACGCCCCACAGCACGACGCCGATGGCCAGCAGGATGCCCGCGATCCGGTACTGCTCGGGAGGCCGGCCGGCCCACGGCGTGGCGAGGAAACCGCAGGCCAGGGCGCCGATGACGGGCAGCACGGTGGGGGTGCGGAAGTGGTCGGCGTCCACCGTGTCCCGGCGCAGCACCAGGACGGCGACGTTGACGACGGTGAAGACGACGAGCAGCAGCAGCGCCGTCGTCCCGCCGAGGGCCGGCACCGCGCCGACGAAGGTGATCAGGCCGAAGGCCAGCGCGGTGGTGAACAGGATCGCGGTGGTGGGTGTGCGCCGCCGCGGGTGCACCCGGCCCAGCAGCGGCGGCAGCACGTGCTGGCGGCTCATCCCGTAGACCAGCCGGCTGGCCATGAGCATGTTGATCAGCGCGGAGTTGGCGACGGCGAACATGGTGATGACGCCGAAGATCCCGATCGGGAAGCCGGGCGCGCCGGCCTGCACCACCTGCAGCAGCGGGGTGTCGCCCTCGCTGAGGTCACCGGCCGGCACCAGCGCGATGGCCGAGATGGACACCAGCACGTAGATCAGGCCGGTCAGGCACAGCCCCGCCAGCAGCACCTTGGGGAAGATCCGCCGCGGCTCCTTGCACTCCTCGGCCATGTTCACCGAGTCCTCGAACCCGACCATGGCGAAGAAGGCCAGCCCGGTCGCGGCGATGACCCCGCCGAGCACGGACCGTTCCCCGGTGTCGAACTCGGTGACCCGGGAGAAGTCGCCCTCCCCCAGCCCCAGCGCCCACACGCCGACCCCGATGACGATCAGCAGGCCGGACAGCTCGACGCAGGTGAGGACCACGTTGGCCTTGACGCTCTCGCCGACCCCCCGGTGGTTGACCAGGGCGACCAGCGCCATGAAGCCCAGGCCGATCAGGGTGATCCCGATGCCGTCCTCGATGCCGAGGCCGAACACGCTGGCCGCGTTGGCGCTGAACGCCCGCGCGGCCGTGGACGCCGACGTGATGCCGGAGCTCATCACCGCGAAGGCGACGAGGAACGTGACGAAGTGGACGCCGAACGCCTTGTGCGTGTACAGCGCCGCACCCGCGGCCTGCGGGTACTTCGTCACCAGCTCCAGGTAGCTGAACGCGGTGACCAGCGCGACCAGGAACGCGACGAGGAACGGCAGCCAGACGACCCCGCCCACCTGCGCGGCGACCTGGCCGGTCAGCGCGTAGATCCCGGTGCCGAGGATGTCGCCGACGATGAACAGCAGCAGGAGCCCGGGGCCCATGACCCGCTTGAGGGTGGGCTGACCGTCCTCGGTCCGTTCCGGTGCCTCGGTCGCGTCGGCCATGCGGGCCTCCTGCTCAGCTCGTGCCGGGTCACTGTCGTGTCCGACCGCCGTTGGCCAGGCTCAGCCGATGGTGGACCCCGGCCCGATCGCGCGCGACCCGAGCACCGCCGGTCCGGACGCCGGACACTGGGGCATGGCCGACCCCGCCGCCACCCCCATGACCTGCCTCGTCACCGGTGCCACCGGCTACATCGGGGGCCGGCTGGTCCCCGAGCTGCTCGCGGCCGGCCACCGGGTCCGCGTGATGACCCGCTCGCCGGAGCGGCTGCGCGACCACCCGTGGGCCGGGCAGGTGGAGATCGCCCGGGCCGACGCCGGGGACGCCGCGGCGGTCGCCGCCGCCTGCGCCGGCGTCGATGTCGTCTACTACCTGGTCCACGCGCTGGGCACCGGCCCGGCGTTCGAGGAGACCGACCGGCGGACCGCCCGCGTGATGGCCCGGGCCGCGCGCGAGGCCGGGGTCGGCCGGCTGGTCTACCTCGGCGGTCTCGAGCCGCGCAACGAGGAGCTCTCCCCGCACCTGCGCTCCCGCGCCGAGGTCGCGGAGATCCTGCTGGGCTCCGGCGTCCCGACCGTCGTGCTACGAGCGGCCGTCGTCCTCGGCTCGGGGTCGGCGTCGTTCGAGATGCTCCGGTACCTGACCGAGCGGCTGCCTGTCATGGTCACGCCGCGGTGGGTGCACAGCCGCATCCAGCCGATCGCCATCCGCGACGTGCTGCGGTACCTCGTCGGCTGCGCGACGCTGCCGCCCGACGTCCACCGCTGCTTCGACATCGGCGGCCCCGACGTCATGGACTACGAGCAGATGATGCAGCGCTTCGCGGTCGTGGCCGGCCTGCCCCGGCGGCGGATCCTGCCGGTGCCGCTGTTCACGCCGTCCCTGTCCAGCCACTGGGTCGGGCTGGTCACGCCGGTACCGGCCGGGATCGCCCGCCCGCTGGTGGAGTCGCTGCGCAACACCGTCGTCTGCGGCGAGCACGACATCGCCCGCTACCTGCCCGACCCGCCGGAGGGGCTGCTCGGGTTCGACGACGCGGTGCGGCTGGCGATCCAGCGCACCCGCGACTCCGCCGTCGCGACCCGGTGGTCCTCGGCGTCGGTGCCGGGGGCGCCGTCCGACCCGCTGCCCACCGACCCGGACTGGGCCGGCGGCAGCCTCTACGTCGACGAGCGGACCCGCGAGACCGACGCCGCGCCGGCCGCCCTCTGGCGGGTGGTCGAGGGGATCGGCGGGGAGACCGGCTGGTACTCCTTCCCGCTGGCCTGGGAGGTGCGCGGCTGGCTCGACCGCGCGGTCGGCGGGGTGGGGCTGCGGCGCGGCCGCCGGTCGCCGGAGGACCTCTACGTCGGTGACGCCCTGGACTTCTGGCGGGTCGAGGAGCTCGACGAGGGCCGGCTGCTGCGGCTGCGCGCGGAGATGCGGGTGCCGGGGCTGGCCTGGCTGGAGTTCCACGTGGAACAGGAGGACGGCCGCACCCGGCTGCGCCAGAAGGCGACCTTCCGGCCGCACGGGCTGTTCGGTCACCTCTACTGGTGGGCGTTGGTCCCGTTCCACGGGTTCGTCTTCGGGGGGATGGTGCGCAACATCTGCCGCGCGGCGGAGGAGGGCACCGCCGCCGCCGTGGGGGAGCAGCGGGCCCGGGCGGTGTGATCTGTCGTCCTCCGGACGACACCGCGGCCAGGTGCCGGGAAGGACCCCGTGCCCCCACGCCTCGCATGCTCGGCGCGGGCCCCTGCACCGCGGCCGATCGACGCGCTGAGCCCTGCCCGGCACTCGATCGCGGAGCCTCCGGCCCCACTCCTCGCACCGCCCCGCAGGGCGTCTCACCTCAGGCGCCGGGGAGCTACACCAACAGCTGGGCGGCGGCGAGCTCGCGGTAGAGGGGGCTGGTCTCCACCAGCTCCTGGTGCGTGCCGCGGGCGACCACCCGGCCGCCGTCGAGCACCACGATCTGGTCGCTGTCGAGCACGGTCGACAGCCGGTGGGCGACCACCAGCAGCGCCCGGTCGGCGGCGGCCGCGGCCAGCGTGGTGCGCAGCAGCTGCTCGTTGCGGGCGTCGAGGCTGGCGGTCGGCTCGTCGAGCAGCAGCAGGGCGGGTCGGGCGAGCAGCGAGCGGGCGATCGCCAGCCGCTGGCGCTCCCCGCCGGACAGCAGCACGCCCTCGTCGCCGACCGGCACGTCCAGCCCGCGCGGCGAGCGCTGCACCACGTCGGTCAGCCCGACGTCGGCGAGCACCGCCCACAGCTCCGGGTCTGTGGCGCCGGGCGCGGTCAGCAGCAGGTTGTCGCGCACCGACCCGGCCAGCACCGGCGCCTCCTGCTCGACGTAGCCCAGCCGCGCCCGCAGCCCGGCGCGCGGCAGGTCGCGGACGTCGGTGCCGGCCCACCGGATCGCCCCGCCGGTCAGCGGGTAGAAGCCCTCGACCAGGGCCAGCACCGTGGACTTGCCCGCCCCCGAGGGCCCGACGAGCGCGACCCGCGAGCCGGCGGGCACGGCCAGCGACACCCCGTGCAGCACCTGGGTGCCGTCGGGATAGGCGAAGGTCACGTCGTCGAGCTCGAGCAGGGGGACGTCGGCCCGCGGTGGGGACGCCGGGACGGCGACGGTCGCGCCGCCGCGCTCGGACCGGTCGTCCACCTCCGGCGGGAGGGCGAGCACCTCCTGGATCCGGGCGAGCGCCCCGAGCCCCATCTGGATCTGGTTCCAGGCGCCGATCGCCCGGCCCAGCGGCATGACCAGCAGGAACAGGTACAGGATGAACGCGACCAGGTCGGCGACGGCGATCGAGCCGGTGGCGACCCGGTACCCGCCCAGGCCGAGGACGGCGAGGAACGCGCCCTGGACGGCGATGGCCCCGGCCGGGGAGACCAGCGCCTCCAGCCGCGCCACCCGCACCCCGGCCGCGTAGGCCCGGCCCGCGCTGGCGCCGACGACCTCGACCTCGCGCGCGGTGGCGCCGCTGGCGCGGATGGTCCGGACCGCCGTCAGCGCCCGCTCCACGGCGGCGGTCATCGCGCCGACCTCCTCCTGCGCCCGCTGCGACAGCTTCCGCACCCGGCGGGACACCGAGACGACGACCGCGACGCCGAAGGCGACCGAGAGCACCGTGACCAGCAGCAGCCAGCCGTCGACGACCGCCATCGCCACCAGGGCGCCCACCCCGACGACGACGGAGCCGGCGATGTCGACCACGCCGGAGGTCACCGTGGCCCGCAGCAGCGTGGTGTCCGCGCCCACCCGCGACATCAGGTCGCCGGTCCGCCGCCGGTCGTACTCGGCGACGGTCAGCCGCAGCAGCCGGTCGGCCAGCGTCCGGCGGGTGGAGAGCACCACGCCCTCCCCGGTGCGCTGCAGCAGGAACTGCTGGGCCGCGCTCAGCGCCGAGGCCGCGGCCAGCACGGCGACCAGCAGCAGCACCGGCGGCAGCAGCGCCCGCCCGGCACCGACGGCGTCGATGACGGCGGCGACCAGCGCGGGCTGGGCCAGCGCCCCGGCCGCGGCGACCAGGGACAGCGCCGCCGCCCCCAGCAGCGGCCCGCGGTGGGGGCGCAGCAGCGGGAGCAGCTCGCGCAGGCCGGCCGCCGGCGCCGGCGGACCGGCCGGCTCGGTCACGGGACGACGGCGAGGGCGCCGACGATCGCCGTGAGCAGCCGGGCGTGGTGCTCGATGAGCTCGGGACGGTGGCCGTCGGGCCGGATGGCGGCGACGAAACCGGCCGCGGTCCAGAACTCGTCCCCGTCGTCGGTACCGAGCAGCAGGCCGCGCACGGTCGCGTCCTCCACCAGCCGCCGGGTCGCCGGGCCGTCGTCGGCGGCCAGCAGCACCCACCGGGTGTCGAACTCCGGGTCGCCGCTGGGCACCTGGACCAGCCCGCCGGTGCGGTGCTTCCAGAACCGGGCGGGCGAGAGCCGCAGCGGCGGGACGGCGGCCAGCACCGGTGCTGCGGTGATCGCGTACTCGGGGACGACGGTGCGACCGGACGCGTAGAGCACGTCGAAGGCGACCAGCTCGAGCGAGCCGTACCGCCCGCGCATGACGCCGGCCGGCCGGTGGTCCTTCGTGGCGCGGACCGGCGCGGTGCGCACCAGCTCGGCGAGGACGGCGTCCTCGGGCGCGGTGCCGTCGGAGATCGCCCAGCCGTGCTGGAGCGCCCAGCCCTGGGCGCCGACCGGGTCGCCCTGGTAGGCGAAGACCCGCTCGACCTCGCCCGGGGTGCGGGGACGCCGCCCGCCGAAGAGCCCGCCGCGCGCCGGCGGCGCCTCGGCCGGGGGCGCCCCGACCGGTGGCTGCCAGCCCGCGGGCGGCTCCCACTCCGGCCGCTCCCCGGGGGTCGGTTCCCCGGACGGCCGGTCCGCCGACGGCTGCGGGCGCTCGGGCTGGGCCGCGGGCAGGTCCCAGCCGGGGGGCTGCCACGGCGTGGGCTCGTCGCGCGGCGGCTGCGGGTCGGAGGGGTCGCCCCCGCCCAGGTGCGAGGGCTCGCGCCAGCCGCTGCCCTCGTCGCGGCGGTCGTCGAAGCCGTCGCGGTCGCGGTCACGGGGGCTGGTCATCGCTGCATCGTCCTCCCGGAGCGGCCCGGCCGTGGGCGGTGCTCCTATCCGTACGTGTCCCGGGGCCCCCGCCCGCGGACCGACCGCGGACCCTTCTTCCAGCTGGGGGCCGTCGGTCCCACAACGCGCAGGCGGGTCACGACGTCCCCGCCGACCGAGGCGCGCAGCTTGCCGAGGATCGTCGGCGCCAGCAGCCGCAGCTGGGTTGCCCAGGCCGTCGACTCCGCGACGACCAGCAGCTCCCCCTCGGTGAGCGTCTGCGGTGTGCAGTGCGCGGCGATCTCCGGCCCGACCAGCGCCGACCACCGGCCGAACACCGCGCCGACCTTGGTGTGCTCGGTCCAGTCCTGCGACTGCACCAGCGAGTCGACCAGCCGGCCCAGCGGCTGCGGGTCGTCGTCCCCGGGCCTCGGGCCGGTCCAGCTGCGGCGCGGGCCGGCGATCCGCCGCCGGGTGGGCCGGGGGCGCGCCGCGGAGGCCGCCCGGGCCGCCTCCAGCGCCGCCCGTGCGATGTCGCTGGGCCGGCCGGGGCGTTCGCCGTCCGACATCACCGCGCCCCCTCCTCGAGCACCGCGCCGTCCACGGCCCCATCCTCGGCACCCGGCGGCGTCAGCGGAACCGCCTGCCCGCCGGCGACCTGCACCACGGTGCGACGCAGCTCCGGTGGGACGTCGTCGAGGACGGCCGCGGTGATCAGCGTCTGCTCCGCGGACCGGGCCACGGTCGCCAGCGCGGCGCGCCGGTCGGCGTCCAGGGTGGCGAAGACGTCGTCGAGCACCAGGATCGGTTCGTCGCCGTCGGCCCGGAGCAGCTCGAAGCAGCCCAGCTTGAGCGCGAGCGCCAGAGACCAGGACTCCCCGTGGCTGGCGAAGCCCTTGGCCGGCAGCGCCCCGAGGGAGATGACCAGGTCGTCGCGGTGCGGCCCGACCAGCGTCATCCCCCGGTCGACCTCCTCGGCGCGGCGCTCGGCGACCCGCTCGCGCAGCGCCGTGCTCAGCTCCGCGATGTCGGGCAGCCGGGAGTCGGGCGCGAGCGGCGTCCCGTCGCCGGCCAGCGGCACCGTGCTGGTGTAGCCGAGGGCGGCGACGGCGGCGTCGGCTCCGGCCACGCCGGCGTACGCGCGGGCGACGTGCGGGGCGAGGTCGGCGACCAGCCGGAGCCGGGCTGCGAGCAGTTGGCCGCCGAGGTCGATGAGGTGGCCGTCCCAGACGTCGAGCGTGGCCAGCGCGTCACCGCGGGCCAGCCGGGCGGTCTTGAGCAGTGCGTTGCGCTGCTTGAGCACCCGGTCGTAGTCGCTGCGCACGCCGGCCAGCCGTGGCGTGCGGCTGACCAGCAGGTCGTCGAGGAACCGCCGCCGCTCAGCCGGGTCGCCGCGGACCAGGACGAGGTCCTCGGGCGCGAAGAGCACGCTCTTCACCAGGCCGAGCAGTTCCCGGGGGCGGGGCAACGGGGCCCGGTTGACCCGCACCCGGTTGGACCGGCCGGGGTTGATCTCGATCTCGACGAGCAGTTCCCGGTCCTCGCGGCGCAGCGCCGCGCGGACCACCGCCTGGCCCGCGCCCTGCCGCACCAGCGCGGCGTCGCCGGTGACCCGGTGGCTGCTCATCGTGGCGAGGTACCCGACCGCCTCGACCAGGTTGGTCTTGCCCTCCCCGTTGCGGCCGACGAAGACCGTCGGGCCGGGCCGCAGGGCCAGGTCCACCCGCTCCCAGTTGCGGAACGAGCCGAGCTGCAGGTGCCGGACGTACACCTGTCAGGCCCTCGAGGGGCAGAAATGGCCTTTTCTGCCCCTCGGAGAGGTCGGGAGGAGCGTGCTCACGCGGGGCGCTCGGCCTCCTGCGCCTGCACGGCGTGCACCGCGTGGCCGCCGAACTGCTGGCGCAGCGCGGCGACGGCCTTCATCGTCGGCGAGTCGGTCTGCCGGGAGGAGAACCGCGCGAACAGCGAGGCGGCGATCGCCGGCATCGGGACGGCGTTCTCGATGGCCTGCTCGACGGTCCAGCGGCCCTCGCCGGAGTCCTCGGCGTAGCCGGTGATCTTCTCCAGCGCCGGGTCCTCCTCCAGCGCGCGGACCAGCAGGTCCAGCAGCCAGGAGCGGATGACCGTGCCCTGCGTCCAGGACTTCACGACGCCGGGCACGTCCTCGATCAGGTCGACGGCGGCCAGCAGCTCGTAGCCCTCGCCGTAGGCCTGCATCATCGCGTACTCGATGCCGTTGTGGACCATCTTGGAGAAGTGCCCGGCGCCCACCGGACCGGCGTGCACGAAACCGGCGCCGGGCAGCTCCTGGCCCGACTCGTCCTTCGGCGCCGGGGGCTTGAGCGCGTCGAAGACCGGCTGCACCTTGGCGACGTCCTCCTTGGTGCCGCCCACCATGAGCGCGTAGCCGTTCTCCAGGCCCCAGACCCCGCCGGAGACGCCGGCGTCGACGTAGCCGACGCCCTTCTCGCGGCACATCACGTCGTGGATCTGGTCGTCGGTGTACTTGGAGTTGCCGCCGTCGACGATCACGTCGCCGGGGCTCAGCAGCTCGGCCAGCTCCTTGACCGTGGCCCGGGTGGGCTCACCCGCGGGCACCATGACCCACACCACCCGCGGCGCCTGCAGCGCCTGGACCAGCGCGGGCAGGTCGTCGACGTCCCGCTTCTCCGGGTGGTGGTCGAAGCCGACGACCTCGTGACCCGCGCGGCGCAGCCGCTCGCGCATGTTGCCGCCCATCTTGCCCAGCCCGATCAGCCCCAGCTGCACGACTGTGTCCCTTCTCGACGGCCATCCGGCCCGCACGTCCTCGACCCCATCGTGGTGGACCGGGGCGGCCGCCGCGCGACGGCCCCGGTGGCTCTCCTGCCGGAGCCCGCGCGCGAGCGGCAGGAGAGCCCTCGCATCACCCGGGCAGGCGCACCGGCATGATCAGGTAGCGGTAACTGCCCGGCCGCTCGGCAGGTCGGGCCTCGCCCTCGTCGTCGGCCGCCGGCTCCTCCACGCCGGAGAGGACGGCGGGCTTGAGCGGGCTGGTGAAGTCCATCCGCGCGCGGCTGGTGTGCACCGAGGCCAGGCCGTCGAGCAGGAACGTCGGGTTGAAGCCGATGGTCAACGGCTCGCCGTCGAACTCGACGTCGCAGCGCTCCTCGGCCTGTCCCTCGTCGTCGGTGCCGCCGGCGCGCAGGGTCACCTGACCCGGGGTGAACTCGCAGCGCAGCGGCGTGCCGCGCTCGGCGACCAGGGCCACGCGCTTGGCGGCGTCGGTGAACAGCCCGACCGGCAGCGTCGCGTTGGCGAGCGACTCGTTGGGCATGATCGCCCGGTACTTGACGAACTCCGCGTCCAGCAGGCGGGTCGTGGTCTGCCGGTCCTTGCCGGACAGGCCCAGGATGCCCTCGCCGGCGCCGCCGGAGGACAGCGAGATCGTGATCTCCGGACCGCTGGTCAGCGTGCGCGCGGCGTCGGCCAGGGTGCGCGCGGGCACCAGCACCGCCGCCGACAGCCCCGGGGTCTCCGGCCGCCAGGCGAACTCGCGCACCGCCAGCCGGTAGCGGTCGGTCGCGGCGAGGGTGACCAGGTCGTCCTCGATCTCGAGCCGGACGCCGGTCAGCATCGGCAGGGTGTCGTCCCGGCCCGCTGCGACGGCGACCTGCCCGACCGCCTCGGCGAAGACGTCGCTGTCGACCGTCCCTGCCGACGACGGCATGGCCGGCAGGGACGGGTAGTCCTCCACCGGCAGCGTCGGCAGGCTGAACCGCGCGTTGCCGCAGGCGATCGACAGCCGCGGGCCCTCGGCGGTGATGTCGACCGGGTGCGGCGGCAGGGCGCGGGTGATCTCGGCCAGCAGCCGACCCGGCACCAGCGTGCGCCCGCTCTCGGTGGCCTGGACGTCGACCTCCGCCCGGGCGGACACCTCGTAGTCGAAGCCGGAGACCGACAGCTGACTGCCGTCGACCTCCAGCAGGATCCCGGCCAGGACCGGCACCGACGGCCGGGGCGGCAGGCTGCGCGCCGTCCAGGCGACGGCATCGGCGAGCACCTCACGTGCCACCCGGAACTTCATGACCTGATCCACCCCAGCTTCCGTACTCCTCCTGCTGCGGTGCTCATCGTGCCTTCTACCGGCGACAAGGGGGTAACCGCAGTCCCTCCGACGGACCGCTCCCGCCCCTCGAGCCGCAGCTTCCCCACCCTGAATGTGGTTCGAGAAAACCTCGATCTCTCTCCCTCATCCTCGTCATCACTGGTGTGGAACCTGGGGATCGAGGCCGAACCCGCAGGTCAGGCCCGAAGTCGACATGTTGGCCCGCTGTGGGTGGACGAGCACCAGCTGTTGTCGACACGTGGACATCTCGACGGCCGTGCACACCCACCGCCGTCCGTCCACGTCCTGTCCCCGGTCCGTCCCGCCCCCGTCCCCAGTCCGTACCCAGCCCCGCCGGCGCCGGCCGGGGACGACGCCGGCACTCACCAGCGCGGACGGGAGAACGTGCAGGTCAGGGGGCCAACGGCGGGAATCACACCGCCTCGGGGATCCGACGCCGTCCTGCGCAGGTCGTGACCGCGTGTGAGCGGTCGGCGTGAGATCTCCCCAGGCTGTGCACATTCCTGGGGACAACTTCTCGACGAGTCGACCGAGGTCACCGGTTCGGGTGACCACCAGACCGCCGTCCACGCGGGGACGACGCACACACGACCGCCCACAGGTCTGTGGACAACGAGCGGGACACCCCGGAGGACGAGCGGGGCCTGCGGCCCTGGCGGATGGGACGTCGCCGTGCACGGCCGAGGCCTGATGGGGTTCGACGAGCCCAGCGGACGACGCGCGACAGGCCGCGGCAGAGCCGGGGACGGCAGGGAGCCGGGCGTGGACCCGTCGCGGGGGGGCCGGAGGCCCTCCCGACGGGGACATGGGCAGCGGCTCAACGCCACGGGGGAACGGCCGTTGGCCGCGGTGTCGTCCGGCGGCCCCGTCCGGAGGCTCGCCGCGAGCGTGCGAGCGGTGAGGGGGACGGGGTCCTCCTACTGCCGGGCGCGGCTCTTGATCCGGGCGGTGAGCTCGGTGACCTGCGTGTAGGTGGCCCGGCGCTCGCTCATCAGGTTGGTGATCTTCTTGACCGCGTGCATGACCGTGGTGTGGTCCTTGCCGCCGAAGGAGGCACCGATCCGCGGCAGGGACAGCTCGGTGAGCTCCCGGCACAGGTACATCGCGATCTGGCGGGCGTTGACCAGCGTGCGGCTGCGGTTGGAGCCCTGCAGCTCCTCCATCGTCACGGAGAAGTACTCGGCGGTGGCGGCCATGATGATCGCCGCGGTGATCTGCGGGCCCTGCTCGTCGCTGATCAGGTCCTTGAGCACCAGCTCGGCCAGCGGCAGGTCGACCTGCTGCTTGTTGAGGCTGGCGAAGGCGGTGACCCGGATCAGCGCGCCCTCGAGCTCGCGGATGTTGGTCTGCACCTTGCTGGCGATGAACTCCAGCACCGCGTCGGGCACCTGCAGCCGCTCGCCGTAGGCCTTCTTGCGCAGGATGGCGATGCGGGTCTCCAGGTCCGGCGCCTGGACGTCGGTGATCAGCCCCCACTCGAAGCGGGTGCGCAGCCGGTCCTCCAGCGTCGTCAGCTTCTTCGGCGCCCGGTCGGAGGTGATGACGATCTGCTTGCTGGCGTTGTGCAGCGTGTTGAACGTGTGGAAGAACTCCTCCTGCGTCCGCTCGGCGCGCTCCAGGAACTGGATGTCGTCGATGAGCAGGAAGTCGATGTCCCGGTAGCGGCGGCGGAAGTCCTCGGCCCGGCCGGAGTGCACCAGGTTGATGAACTCGTTGGTGAACTCCTCGGTGCTCACGTACCGCACCCGGACGTTGGGGAACATCCGTGCCGCGTAGTGGCCGATGGCGTGCAGCAGGTGGGTCTTGCCCAGCCCGGAGTCGCCGTAGATGAACAGCGGGTTGTAGGCGCGGGCCGGCGCCTCGGCCACCGCGACGGCCGCGGCGTGGGCGAACCGGTTGCTGTTGCCGATGACGAAACTGTCGAAGACGTACTTGGGGTTCAGGCCCGGGTCCTGCGCGCCGGTCGGTGCCCGGCGGTCGCCGAACAGCGGGACGGCGTCCCCACCGCGGGGCGGGGCCACCCGGCGGCCGCGGCCGGCCGGCGCGGCCGGCTCGTCCTCCTGCGGCTCGGGGCCGGGGTCGATGTCGAAGGGCAGGACGGCGGCGCCGTCCTCACCACCCCAGTCGCGCGGTGCCCGCCCGCCCCGGGCGGCGGCCCGGCGGGCCGGCGGGCTCCAGTCGGTGGGCGACCACTCCTCCTCGCGCTCGGCGGCCGGCGGCTCGGGCGGGGACTGCCGCTCCGCGGCGTCGCGCTCCCAGGTCAGCGGCGAGGTGACGTCCGTGCGCACGCCGAACGCGCTGCGCCCGTCGTCGGCGCGGTCCCGGGTCTCGCGGTCCTCCTCGGCCCGCTGGGCCTCGACCGCCGACCACCGACGCCGGGTGGGGACCTCCGGGCGCGGTGGCTCGGGCTCGGCCGGTGTGTCCTCCACCTGGACGGCGACCCGGATGTCGCGGCCGAGGTGCTCGGACAGTGCCTCGGCGAGCACGCGGCGCATCCGCGACTCGAGCACGGTCTGGGTGAACTCGTTCGGCGCCGACAGCACCGCGGTGTCCTCGAACACACCCACCGGGCGGGTGAGGTTGAGCATCGCGTTCTGCTGCGGGGACAGGCTCGTGGCCAGCCGCTCGCGGATCTGGTCCCAGACCGTCGCCAGGTCCACCGTGGCATCGGCCATGGCCCTGTCCTCCCCAAACCGTGTGTGCGTCGCCCCTGCCGCGACCGTCCGCAGCCGGGCTTCGTCCCCCGATCAGTCCCCCGCTGTGGACATCCGGACACGCGCTGTCCACACCAGTGTCCACAGGCTGTGCACGACTGGCGACGCACGGGACCGGCATCCGATCGAGTGAATCGGGCAGAGGCGTCGTCGCTGGTCGGAGGTCGTTCTGGGAGATGGTCCGGAGGGCGCGGTGGTCGGTCGACCGAGCGGTGCGGCCCCTGCGCCGGACTCGGGTGTCCGGTGTGGAGCGACGGCGACGCTAACAGCCTCGTCCACAGCCCGGCAACGACGGCGGCACTGCTCGACGGCGTGCCGACGGGCGCGTCGCCCGCGGGGCGCGGCGCGTCGCTGCCCTCTGCTGCGGGGCGTGGTGGACCCTGGGGAGTCGGCGTCAGACCGACCCTCCGGTGTCCGCGATTCCTCGGCTATGCTGGCGGGAGTCTGTGGACGGGGAGCCGGTCCTGCCGAGTTCCACCCGTCCCTCCGCGCGTGCCCGCCCACCGGTGGGTGCGCACCGTCGACGTCGTGTAGTGGGAGTACCTCGTGAGCAAGCGCACGTTCCAGCCGAACAACCGCCGCCGGGCCAAGACCCACGGCTTCCGGCTGCGGATGCGCACCCGCGCGGGCCGGGCGATCATCGCCGGCCGTCGGCGCAAGGGGCGCGAGAAGCTCTCCGCCTGAGGTGCTGCCCGCGCAGGCACGCCTGCGCCGGCGTCCGGAGTTCACCGCGGTCGTCCGGTCCGGTAGGCGTGCCGGACGGCCGACCATGGTGCTCCACTACCTCTCCGAACGGCCCGTGACCCCGACCCCCGGCGACGCCGGAGGGGACGGCGGTCCACGGGCCGGCTTCGTGGTGGGCAAGGCCGTGGGCAACTCCGTCGTCCGGCACCGGGTCACCCGGCGGCTGCGCGCGGTGGTCCGCGACCAGCTGCACCGTCTCCCGCCGTCGGCCGACCTGGTGGTGCGGGCCCGGCCCGAGGCCGCGGCAGCCACCTCGGCCGACCTGGGGCGCGACCTGGCCGCGGGCCTGGACCGGCTCCTCGGCCAGCGGGTCCGCACCCCGTGACCGCCGTCCCCGGCCCCGCCGGACCCTCCGCCCCCGCCGCGCGCGGGCGGGTGGGCCGGGCGCTGCTGGCCGCGGTGGGCTTCTACCAGCGGGCGATCAGCCCGGCCCTGCCCCCGCGCTGCCGCTTCGCCCCCACCTGCAGCGCCTACGCCGCCGAGGCGATCGCGGTGCACGGCGCCGGTCGCGGAACCTGGCTGGCGCTGCGGCGGTTGCTCAAGTGCGCGCCCTGGCACCCCGGTGGCTTCGACCCGGTGCCACCGGCGCGCACGGCACCCCCCACATCAGACCGAGCTCACCCTCCGGCACCCCGCCGGGCCGCGCAGCAGGAGGCTGGCGTTGCTTGACTGGCTCTACACCGCCATCTCCTGGGTCATGGCCCAATGGCACTCGCTGTGGGACTGGGTCTTCGGTGACCCGGCCGCCGGGACGGGCCTGTCCGGCCTGGCCTGGGCGCTGTCGATCGTCTTCCTGGTCGTCACCGTCCGGCTGATCCTGTTCCCGCTGTTCGTCAAGCAGATCAAGTCGCAGCGGGCGATGCAGGAGATCCAGCCGGAGATCCAGCGTCTGCGGAAGCAGTACGGCAGCGACAAGCAGGGCTTCAGCCAGGCGATGATGGCGCTGCAGAAGGAGCGCGGGGTCAACCCGCTGGCCGGCTGCCTGCCGATCCTGCCGCAGATCCCGGTCTTCCTCTCGCTGTTCCACGTGCTGCGCCGGCTCGCCCCTGGTGCGCCCGGCCTCTACGGCTGGAGCGACGAGCTCACCGACGAGGCGGCCCGCGCGCCGTTCTTCGGGGCCCCCATCTCGTCCTCGTTCAACATGACCGGGGCGAAGGAGGAGGCGATCCTCGCCCTGCCGGGGGTCAGCTACACGAGCATCCGGATCGTCGCGTTCCTGCTCATCGTGGTGATGTGCACGACGACGTACGTCACCCAGAAGCAGACGATGAAGCGCTCGGGCCCGGTCGAGGGCCAGGCGGCCACCGTCCAGAAGCTGCTGCTCTACGGCATGCCGATCAGCCTCTTCGTCACCGGCTTCTTCTTCCCCATCGGCGTCCTCCTCTACTGGTTCACCAACAACCTGTGGACGCTGGGCCAGCAGTTCTTCATCCTGCGCAAGATGCCCCCGCCCGGGTCCCCCGCCGCCAAGGCGAAGGCCGAGGCCGACAAGCCGGCGATCGACCCGAAGACGCTCGCGCCCAAGCCCGGCGCCAAGCCGGTGCGGCGCAAGCCCGGCCGCCCCGCGGCGCCCGCGTCGACGGTCGACACCTCCAACCCCACCGGCGACACCACCCCGGCCGACGGCGTGCAGCCGCCCGGCGCCTCCGCCGCCGGGTCCAACGGCCAGCCGCCGGGCGCGGCCGGTCCGGCCGGGAACCGTCCGCGCAGCGGTGGCGCGCGCGGCGGCAGCCCGGGCCCGGCCAACCGGGGGAAGCGCAAGCGCCGCTGACACCGCCGGCGTCCGCTGCGGACGCCCGCCGGCCATCGACCACCGGGGAAGCCCGGACGCCCGCACTGACTGGGAGGAAACGCGATGAGCGCCCCGCAGCACCCCACTGACACGGCCGAGACCGCCGCGACGGCGGAGGCCACCTCCGGCGCCGTCCTCAGCCCCGTGCCCGACGCGGCCGCCGGCCCGGACCAGCCCGACCTGCCGGACCCGGACGCCGACAGCGCGGACGCCGTCGTCGACCCCGCGGACGACGAGGACACGGCTGACGAGGACACGGCGGACGAGGACGCCGAGGACGCCGACGGGGACGACCTGCTCGTCCGCGAGGGCGACGTGGCCGGTGACTACCTGGAGCGGCTGCTCGACATCCTCGACGTCGACGGTGACATCGACCTCGACGTCGAGGGTGACCGGGCGTCGGTCGCCATCGTCGGCGGCGAGCTGCGCGACCTGGTCGGGCCGGACGGCGCGGTGCTGGAGGCGCTGCAGGAGCTGACCCGCCTGGCCGTGGCCCAGTCCACCGGCGTCCGCAGCCGGCTGATGCTCGACATCGGCGGCTACCGTGCCAGGCGTCGCGCTGACCTGACCTCGCTGGCCGCGGAGGCGGCCCGCCGGGTGGCCCAGAGCCGGCAGCCCGAGCGGTTGGTCGCGATGAACCCGTTCGAGCGCAAGGTCGTCCACGACGTCGTCGCCGGGATGTCCGGGGTGCGCAGCGAGTCCGAGGGCGAGGAGCCCAACCGCCGGGTCGTCGTCCTGCCCGATAGGTGAGCGAGCTCGCGAGCTCACCCCGGGAACACGGCACCGCCGGGCACGTGACCGACGAGCGCCAGCGAGGAGGACGCGTGACCGGTCCGGCCACTCCCGACGCCGGCGCACCTCCCGTCCCGCCGGCCCCACCCGCCGCGCGCACCGTCTTCGGGGACGCGCTCCCCGACGCCGAGCGCTACGTGGCCCGGCTGGCCACCGACGGCGTGGTCCGCGGCCTGATCGGCCCGCGCGAGGTGCCGCGGCTGTGGGAACGGCACGTGCTCAACAGCGCGGCGGTCGCCGAGGCGGTCCCGGCGGAGGCCCGGGTGGTGGACGTCGGCAGCGGCGCCGGCCTGCCCGGGGTACCGCTGGCGCTGGCCCGCCCGGACGTCCGCCTGACCCTGGTCGAGCCGATGGCCCGGCGGGTGGAGTTCCTCGAGGAGGTCGTCGCCGAGCTCGGCGTCCCGTGGCGGGTCGTGCGGGGGCGGGCGGAGGAGCGCTCCGTGCGGGCGGCCGTCGGCCCGGTCGACGTCGTCACCGCGCGGGCGGTCGCCGCCCTCCCCCGGTTGGTGACCTGGTGCCGCGGCCTGATGCGGCCCGGCGCCCAGCTCGTGGCGCTCGTCGGCGCCCGCGCCGTCGAGGAGCTGCCGGGCCTGGTGCCCGAGCTGGAGTCCGCGGGGATGCGCGACGTGCACGTCCGGGCTGTCGGCGCAGACCTCGGAGAGGCTGCCACTACCGTGGTGGTGATGACGCGTGGAGCACGGTGAGCCCTGTTCCACGTGGAACCCGTACCGCTTCCCGAACCCGTTCCACGTGAAACGGCTCGGCAGGAAGGACCTGCGATGACCGACCCCGGCGAGCGGCTGCGATCCAGCCTCGCCGCCGACCAGGCGGCCGGCGCCGGAGTGGAGTTCGACAGCCCGATCGCGATGGAGGCGCTGCGGGCCACCCGCGTGCTGCACGCCGCGAACCAGGAGCCCTTCCCGGTTCCCGGCCGGATCCGGGTCATCACCATCGCCAACCAGAAGGGTGGCGTCGGCAAGACCACGAGCGCGGTGAACCTGGGCGTCGCTCTGTCCCTCTACGGCCTGCGCACGCTGGTCATCGACCTGGACCCGCAGGGCAACACCAGCACCGCGCTCGGGGTCGAGCACACCGTGGGGACGCCGTCGGTCTACGACGCCCTGGTCAGCGACAGCTCGCTGTCGGAGGTCGTCCACCCGACGACGGCCAGTCCGCTGCTGCACTGCGTGCCGGCGACGATCGACCTGGCCGGCGCCGAGATCGAGCTCGTCTCCGTCGTGGCCCGCGAGTACCGGCTGCGCCGCGCGATCGAGGCCTACCTGCAGGCGCTCCCGCCCGAGCAGCGGCCGTGGTACGTGCTGATCGACTGCCCGCCGTCGCTGGGGCTGCTGACGCTCAACGCGCTGGTCGCCGGCGACGAGGTGCTCATCCCCATCCAGTGCGAGTACTACGCGCTGGAGGGGCTGGGCCAGCTGCTCAACAACATCGACCTGGTCCGCCAGCACCTCAACCCGGGCATCGCCGTCCGGACGATCCTGCTGACGATGTACGACGCCCGCACCAAGCTCGCCGACCAGGTGGCCGAGGAGGTCCGCAACCACTTCGGCGACCTGGTGCTCGACGCGGTCATCCCCCGCAACGTGCGCGTCTCGGAGGCGCCCGGGTACGGACAGTCGGTGCTCACCTACGACCCCGGCTCGCGCGGCTCGACCAGCTACGTCGAGGCCGCCCGCGAGCTCGCCCAGCGAGGGGTCTCCCTGCCGCCCCTGGCCACGCGGACCGGGCCGGGCACCCCCGCCGCTCCCCCACCGGCGACCTCCCTGGCCTTCCCCGACACCGACGCGGCCACCGTGCCCGTCCCCCCGTCTCCTGAGGAGAGAGCATGAGCAAGCGTGGCGGTCTCGGCCGGGGGCTCGCGGCGCTGATCCCCACCGCCCCGCCGGTCGAGCAGCCGACGCTGCCGGAGACCGGGGACGGCGGGGAGCGCCCGGAGGGCACCGCGCCGGCCGCCCCCGCGGAGACCCCGGCCGCTCCTCCGGTGCACCTGCTGCCGCCGGCGGCGGAGGCGGCCGCCTCGGTCGCCCGCCAGGTGGAGGAGGCCGCGGTCGGCGTCCCCGGCGCGCAGCTGCGCGAGGTCGCCGTCGACGACGTCGTCCCCAACCCGAAGCAGCCTCGCCAGGTCTTCGACGACGAGGCGCTGGAGGAGCTCACCCACTCGGTGCGGGAGTTCGGCCTCCTGCAGCCGATCGTGGTGCGCGAGCGCAGCGAGGGCGGCTACGAGCTCATCATGGGCGAGCGCCGGCTGCGCGCCGCCCGCGCGGCCGAGCTGGACAGCGTGCCGGCCATCGTCCGTGACACCACGGACGACGCCCTGCTGCGCGACGCCCTGCTGGAGAACATCCACCGCGTCCAGCTCAACCCGCTGGAGGAGGCGGCGGCCTACCAGCAGCTGCTGGAGGAGTTCGGCGCCACCCACGAGGAGCTGGCGCAGCGGATCGGCCGCAGCCGCTCGCAGGTCACGAACACCATCCGGCTGCTCAAGCTGCCGGTGAAGGTGCAGACCCGGGTCGCGGCCGGGGTCATCTCGGCCGGGCACGCCCGGGCGCTGCTCGGCCTGGCCGACACCGACGCCCAGGAGGCCCTCGCCACCCGGATCGTCGCCGAGGGGATGTCGGTGCGGGCGACCGAGGAGGCGGTCGCCCTGGCCGCCGCCGAGCAGCCGGCCGCGAAGCGGCGCACCCGGCGGATCAGCGCACCCGGCGTCGAGGACCTCGCCGGGCGGCTGTCGGACGCCTTCGAGACCAAGGTCAAGATCCAGATCGGCCGGGCCAAGGGCCGCATCGTCGTCGAGTTCGGCTCGGTCGACGACCTCCAGCGGATCATCGGCCAGATGGCCCCGGACATCACCGGGCGCCGATCCGAGGAGTGAAGCCGCGACGGGCCACGAAGGCCGGGTTCCGTCACTGACGGAACCCGGCCTTCGTCACTCTCCCCCGGGCCCCGTCCCGGGTCCCGCCCCGAGCGGGCGAGGGGTGGGGAGGACGGGGCCCTCCTTCAGCGCTCGGTGGCGGCCCGCCGGGACAGCAGCCGGGCGAGGACGTCGCCCAGCGAGTAGCCGGCCGCCTCGACGGCCATGGGGAACATCGACGTCTCGGTGAGCCCCGGGGAGACGTTCACCTCGAGGAAGTGGACCTCGCCGTCGGGGCTGACGATGGCGTCGGTGCGGGAGAGGTCCCGCAGACCCAGCACGCGGTGCACCTGGACGGCGAGCGCGGCTGCCTTGGCCGCCACCTCGTCGGGCACCCGGGCCGGGGAGTGGTACTCGGTGAGGCCCGGGGTGTAGCGGGAGGTGTAGTCGAAGACGCCGGACTCCGGGGCGATCTCCACCGCCGGCAGCGCCTCGGGGCCCTCGCCGAGGTCGACGACGGACAGCGCGAGCTCCACGCCCTCGACGAAGCGCTCCACCAGCACGGTGTCCCCGTAGGCGAAGCAGCTCACCATCGCGGCGGGGAGGTCCTCGACCCGGGTGATCTTCTGCGCGCCCAGGGCGGACCCGCCGGAGGCCGGCTTGACCATGAGCGGCAGGCCGAGCCGGGCGACGATGAGGTCCAGGACCGCGCCGGCCCCCAGCTCCCGGAAGGTGCTGTGCGGCAGTGCCACCCAGTCCGGCGTCGTCACGCCGGCGGAGCGGACGACGGACTTGGCCGCCGGCTTGTCCCACGCCAGCCGGCAGGCGGCCGCCGGGGAGCCGACGTAGGGGACGCCGGCGAGGTCGAGGACGGCCCGCAGCGCGCCGTCCTCCCCAGTGGCCCCGTGCAGCGCGATGAACACCGCGTCG
Organism: Geodermatophilus sp. SYSU D00965; assembly: GCF_054050075.1. Taxonomy (NCBI): domain Bacteria; kingdom Bacillati; phylum Actinomycetota; class Actinomycetes; order Geodermatophilales; family Geodermatophilaceae; genus Geodermatophilus; species Geodermatophilus sp. SYSU D00965. Next base: position 87,365 of record NZ_JBJGYQ010000008.1, read on the forward strand.
GCGGGCGCGGCGGACAGCCCGGGCAGCAGGTCGGCGTCGGCGTCGCGCACCTCGGCGTCCACGCCGGCGCGGGTGAGCTCCTCCCACACCTGGGTGCCCGAGGAGAGGCTGACCTCGCGTTCGAAGTTCAGCCCGCCGGCGAGGACGACGGCGCGCAGCGGGTGCGGGGTGGCGGCGGGGTCGGCGGCCGATGCCGTCTCGGTCATGCGCGGTCCTCGTAGCGGTCGCTGTTGGCGGGGCCGACGAACGGGTCGACGTCGGGGACGCGCGGCCCCCCGAGTGCGGTGAAGGAGCCCGTGTCGACGCCGGAGAAGGTCGAGTGCAGGTCCAGCTCGGCCTCGACGACGCGGGCCAGCCGGCGCACCCCCTCCCGGATCTGGTCCGGCTCGGGGTAGCAGTAGGACAGCCGCATGTACTCCCGGCCCGAGCCGTCGGCGTAGAACCCGATGCCGGGCACGTAGGCCACGTGCGCGTTGACCGCGCGCGGCTGCATCAGCTTGGCGTCGAGGCCGTGCGGCAGCTTCAGCCACACGTAGAACCCGCCGTCCGGCTTGGTCCAGGTGGTGCCGGCGGGCATCAGCTGCTCGAGGGACTCCAGCGTCGCGTCCCGCCGCTCGCGGTAGAGCTCGACGAAGTGCTTGATCTGCTCGCGCCACGGCTGGGTGTCCAGGTAGCGCGCGACGGCGTACTGGGTCAGCGACGGCGGACACAGCACCTGCGCCTCGGTGGCCAGCACCAGCTTCTCCCGGACGGCGAGCGGGGCCAGCACCCAGCCGACCCGCAGGCCCGGGGAGAACGTCTTGGAGAACGAGCCGAGGTAGATGACCCGACGGTTGTCGCGCGCGCGCAGGGCCCGCATCGGGTCGCGGTCGAAGCCGAGCAGGCCGTAGGGGTTGTCCTCGATGACCAGCAGGTCGTAGCGCTCGGCGATCTCCATGACCGCGTCGCGCCGCGGCTCGGAGAGGGTGACCCCGGCCGGGTTGTGGTAGTTCGGCACGGTGTAGAGGAACTTCACCCGGTCGCCGTTGGAGCGGCACTCGATGAGCGCCTGCTCCAGCGCCTCGGGGATCAGCCCGTCGTCGTCCATCGGGACGTGCCGGACCCGCGCCTCGGACGCCTGGAAGACGCCCAGCGCGCCGACGTAGGACGGGCCCTCGGCCAGGACCACGTCCCCGGGGTCGCAGAACACCCGGGTGACCAGGTCCAGCCCCTGCTGGGAGCCGACGGTCACCACGACCTCGCTGGGCGAGGCGTCGGTGATGCCCTCCAGCGCCATGACGTCGCAGATCCGCTCGCGCAGCCGGGGGTCGCCCTGGCCGGAGCCGTACTGCAGCGTCTGCGCGCCCATGCCCGAGACCAGCTCGCCGATCATCGAGCCCACCGCGTCCAGCGGCAGCGCGGTGACCGCGGGCATGCCGCCGGCCAGCGACACGACCTCCGGCCGGCTGACGACGGAGAACAGCGCACGGATCTCGGAGGTCTTCATCCCGTGCGTGCGTGCTGCGTACCGGTCCGCCAGCGGGTCCAGCCGCGGGTGGCGCGGCGCCGGGTGGGGGTTCACACCGGGGCCCGGGGACGTACCGGGCGTAAGGGAGGCCACCTGTCGAGTGTAGGGAGCCCTCCGGCCGCCCCCGCCGGGGACACGGCGAGACGGACCATTCCGCCAGTCGTCCTCCGGACGACACCGCGGCCAGGTGTCGTCCCCTGCTGCGCTGAGCCCTTCCCGTCCTTCCTCGGGAACCCTCCGGGTCCCCGCTCGTCAGGACGCCTCGCAGGGCGGCTCCCGTGTTCCTGCGGCTTCTTCAGACCCGGCCGGGGAGGACGAAGGTGCCGGTGGGCGGGTCGGCCTCGGCGGGCAGGAACAGCCGCTGGACGGCGGCGACGACGGCGCTGGCGACGGTGCTGCGCAACCGGGCGTCGAGCAGCAGCAGCCGGTCGACCGGGTGGGAGAGGTACCCGCAGTCGATCCGCACCGCCGGCATCCGGGACGTGCGCAGCAGGTCCCAGGTCTTGGGGTGCGTGCCCAGGTCGAGCATGCCGGTGCGCGCGATGATCTCCCGGCGGGCCAGGTTGGCGAACTGCTCGCCGACCGTGGACGACGCTCCCGACCCGGTGCCGTAGTGGTAGCTGGCCACCCCGCGGGCGTGCTCGGAGGGGTGCGCGTCGAGGTGCAGGGAGAGGAAGAGGTCGGCGCGGGCGTCGTTGGCGAACCGCGTCCGCTCGGTGTCGGTCGGGTTCTGGTCGCGGCCGCGGGTCAGGTACACCGTGGCGCCGGCGGCGGCGAGCTGGCCCTCGATGCGCGAGGCGAGGTCGAGGACCAGGTCGGCCTCGGTCGTCTCCCCCGCGGTGTTGCCGGGGTCGGAGCCGCCGTGGCCGGGGTCGAGGACGATCCGCCGGCCGATGAGGTGCGGACCGCTCTCCACGAAACTCGCGCTCTGCCGGAGCAGCTGCGGCCGCCCGCCGGTGACCTTGCGGCCGAGCTGGCGCAGTGCCCGCAGCGTGGCCGGCCCGCAGGTGCCGTCGGAGGTGAGGCCGTAGTCCCGCTGGAAGGCCCGCAGACCCACCTCGGTCTCGGGGCCGAAGACGCCGTCCACCGGTCCGGCGTCGTAGCCGAGCTCGTGCAGCCGGTCCTGCAGGTTGGTGACGTCGTCGCCCCGGATCGGCCGCTCGGGGTCGTGGTGCAGCAGCCGGTCGCCGAGGGACCAGCGGGCCTCGGACAGCCCCCGGTAGGTCTCCTCCCCCACCCGGCCGTCGACGCTGAGCCCGCGGATCTGCTGGAAGTGGCGGACGGCGAGCTCGGTGGAGGAGTCGTAGACCGCCTGCTCCAGCGGCTCCTCCTCGACGTTCCCGTTCCCGGCGGGCAGCAGCCCCAGCGAGCGCAGGGCGGCGTGCACGTCGGCCACGGCGGGGCCACGGTCCCCCGGCCCCAGAGGGTGCATGCGGCTGTCGGTTCCCATCGTGGGTCGATTGTGGTCCCCGGGACCCGGCCCGGCCCAGCGGGGGCGTGCGCCGGCCCCCAGCGCCCCGTGGCGCCGGGCCGGAACGCGCAGGGCGCCGGGACCCCGAACGCGCCAGGGCCTCCCCCGCACGCGGCGGGGGAGGCCCTGGTCACGGCCCCGTCCCGGGTCTCACCCTGAGCTTGCGAAGGGTGGGGAGGACGGGGTCCTTCTTCAGAGGTAGTCGGCGAGGTCGGAGAGGATCGCGCCCTTGGGCTTGGCCCCGATGATGCTCTTCACCGGCTTGCCGCCCTGGAAGACCGTCATCGTCGGGATCGACATGACCTGGTAGTCACGCGCGATCTGCGGGTTCTCGTCGATGTTGAGCTTCGCGATCGTCAGCTTGTCGCCGTGCTCCGCGGCGATCTCCTCGAGGACCGGAGCGACCATCTTGCACGGGCCGCACCACTCCGCCCAGAAGTCGACGAGGACGGGCTTGTCACTGCCCAGCACGTCGTCGGCGAAGGTGGCGTCGGTGACCGTCTTGGTGCTGCCTGCCATGGTCGTTCTCCTCAGTCTTTCGTGGCTCGGAACTGGGCCCGGCAGGGACAACCGGCCCGATGCCTGGTCTATGCCCGGTTCAGGCAACGCCCCTGCACGGTCCTCGCTCAGCGCTCGTGGAACTTCTCGGCCAGGTAGCGCTCGGCGTCGATGGCCGCCGAGGCACCGGTGCCGGCCGAGGTGATGGCCTGACGGTAGATGTGGTCGACCACGTCACCGCAGGCGAAGACGCCGTCGATGTTGGTCCGGGTGGTGGGGTGCTCCACCTGGATGTAGCCCTCGTCGTCGAGCTTCAGCTGGCCGGCGAACAGCTCGCTGCGCGGGTCGTGCCCGATGGCGACGAAGACGCCGGTGACCGGGACCTCCTCGGTCGCGCCGGTCTCGACGTCGGTGAGCCGGACGCCGGAGACGGTGTCCTCGCCGAGCACGTCGCTGACCGTCTTGCCCAGCTGCCAGCGGATCTTCTCGTTGTCCTGGGCGCGCTTCTGCATGATCTTCGAGGCGCGCAGCTCGTTGCGGCGGTGCACGACGGTCACGGTCTTGGCGAAGCGGGTGAGGAAGGTGGCCTCCTCCATCGCCGAGTCACCGCCGCCGACCACGATGATGTCCTGGTCGCGGAAGAAGAAGCCGTCGCAGGTGGCGCAGGCGGAGACGCCGCGGCCGAGCAGCCGGGCCTCGTTGTCCAGGCCCAGGTACCGGTACTTCGACCCGGTCGCGACGATGACCGCGTGGGCGCGGTGCACCTCGTCCCCGACCTTGACGATCTTCGGCTCGGCGGTGAGGTCGACCTCGGTGACGTCCCGGGCGACCAGCTCAGCGCCGAAGCGCTCGGCCTGGGTGCGCATGTCGTCCATGAGCTGCGGGCCCTGGATGCCCTCGGCGAAGCCGGGGAAGTTCTCCACCTCGGTGGTGGTCATCAGCGCGCCGCCGAACTGGGAGCCCTCGAACACCAGCGGGTGGAGGTTGGCGCGGGCGGCGTAGATGGCGGCGGTGTACCCCGCCGGCCCCGACCCGATGATGATCAGGTCGCGGATCCCGTCGTGCTCCGCCGGCGGGATCGCGGGGTTCCCCTCGGTGGTCACGGCGGGTCCAGGGGTCGGGTGGTCTGTGGTCACGGGCGGCACAACGAGGATGGTAGGGGCCGCATTCCCCGCGCAGGAGGGCCGCATTCCCTGGGGCGGAAGGAGCGGCTCAGCCCGCGGCGCGCAGCTCCACCTCGGCGACGTCGGCGGAGAAACCGTCGCCGGAGGGCACCAGGCCGGTGATCCACACCAGCACGTAGCGGGAGGTCACCGGGGCGGTGAAGTCCAGGTCCGTGGTGGCCTCGAGCTCGCCGGAGGCCTGCACCGCGAAGTCGTCGAGCGACCCGTCGGGCGACCCGCCGGTGCGGATCTCGACGGCCGCTCCGGGGGTGTTGGTGGTCAGCGTGACCCCGGCCAGGGACTGGTCCGAGCCGAGGTCGTAGACGACGCCGACACCGTCCTTGAGGTTGCCGAAGGCGGCCGAGCCCCGGTACTCCAGCGTCGACCAGGAGGTGGCCGGGTCGCCGTCGTAGGAGAGCGGGATCTCGTCGGTGTTCTCCGGCTCGCCGTCGCCGAACGGGTCGAAGACCGTCGCCGCGGTGATCGCGGCCGTCGTGCCGTCGCCGGCCGGCGTCTCCTCGGGGGCGGGGGCGGCGCTGGTGGGGGAGGTCGCCGACGGGCTGCTGGGCTCGCCCACGGAGTCCGCGACCGACAGCACGCTGGAGCCGAACCACCAGGCCAGCCCCACCACGACGGCGAGGGTGGCGGCGACCAGGGCGGCGATGAGCAGCCGGCGGCGCCCGGGGCGCGGTTCGTCGTCGTCGTCGGCGCCGCCCTCGTCCTCGTCGACGAGGTCCTCGTCCCCGTCGGCGGGCCCGTCGTACTCCTCCACCCCGAAGCCGGCCGCCAGCGGCAGCAGGTCCTCGTCGGCGTCGTCGGCGCGGGTGCCGGGCACCGGCGGGCGGCCCTGGGGGTCCAGCCGGCGGGCGCCGGAGCGGGAGCCGTCCACCGTCGGCGCCGGGTCGTCGGCGCCGTCCTCACGGCGCTCGCGCAGCCGGCGCAGCCAGCCGCTGTCGGTCTCGTCCGGCCCGCGCAGCGGCTCCGACGGGTGGGTGCCGCGGGGCCGTTCGGCCAGCAGCGCGGCCATGGCCGCGACGCTGGACAGCCCCGCGCCGGGCTGCGTGGAGCGGGCGCGGCGGACCAGCGCGGCCAGGTCGGGCGCCATCGCGGGGGTCCGGCCGGGGACCACGGTGTCGCCGGAGCGGCGGCCGGTGAGGCAGTACTCGAGCAGCTCCCCGAGGGCGGCGATGTCGCCCTGCATGGCGCCGCTGGCGGCGGGGACCGACCGCAGCCCGACCAGGCCGTTGGGCCGTAGGACGACGGTGTCGGGGGTGATCCCGCCGACGGCCAGCCCGACCCGGTGCGCCTCGGCGACGCCCTCGGCGAGCCGCCGCAGGACGGTGCGGACCTCCCGGTCGGGCATCGGGCCCTCGGCGAGCCGCTCGCCCAGCGTCTGCCCCTCGATCCACTCGTTGACCACGTAGGCGGCGCTGTCACCGCCCTCCCCGGTGCCCTCGGCGGCGTCGTAGACCATCGCCAGGGCGGGGGTCGCCAGGCCGCCGGCGGTGAGCGCCCGGGTGATCCACTCGCGCGCCGCCGCACCGCCGGGGCTGTGCACCCGGATGGCGACGTCCCGGTTGAGGATGCGGTCCTTGGCGCGCCAGCAGCGGATGACACCGGTCGCGGTGGTCTCGCGGGCGCCGACCTCGTCGAGGGGGCGGTAGCGGTCGGGGAGTCCGGTGGCCGTGGACGTCATCGACGCGGCCGACCCCCTGTTCGCTCCGGGCCGGCGGCTCGATTGCCCCGGCGGGGGCGCCGCCGCGCTGCTCACCCGCGCCCCAGCCGGGCCCTGACGGCAGCCAGGGGCGCACGGGTCTCCGGAACTCGGGCGAGCACGATCCCTGCCAGAGCCGCGACGCCGATCACCACGGTACCGATCAGCAGGGTGGCGAGCGAGCCCCCCACCGACGTCCCCAGAGCGTCGTCGGTCACGCGGACGACGCCCCACCCGACCAGCGCCGCCACCACCGACGCGGCGGCGACCCGCAGCACCGTCCCGAGCGTGTGCGCCCCACCCAGACTCCCCAGCCGCCGGCGCAGTGCCACGTGGCCCAGCGCCCAGCCGGCCACGTAGGTGACGCTGGTGACCAGCATCAGCCCGGCCACGACGTGCTGCGGGCCGACGACGACGGGGACCAGTAGCAGCAGCGGCACCCGGACGGCGACCATGCCGAGCTGGAGGAGCGTCGGCGTCCGCGCGTCCTTCATCGCGTAGAACACCCGCAGCTGCAGCAGGGTCACCGCCATCGGCAGCAGCCCGAAGGCGCCCACGGCGAGGGCCACGCCGATCGCGCGGGCGTCGTCGACGCCGGTGTTCCCGCGGGCGAAGGCGACGGTGGCCAGCGCCGGGCCGAGCACGGTGAGCGCGGCGGCCACCGGCAGCAGCCCGAGCGCGGACAGCCGGGTGCCGAGGGAGAGGTCCTGCACCACGCCCGGGACGTCGGAGCGGGCGGCGGCCCGGCTCATCCGCGGCAGCAGCGCCGTGAGCAGGGCGACGCCGATGATCCCGTAGGGCATCTGGAACAGCAGGCTGGCGATCGCGAAGGCGCTCGAGCCCAGGCCGCCCTCGCGGGTCGCCTGGTTGGCGATGCGGGTGGCGACGACGACGCCGACCTGGCTGATCGCCACGTAGCCGATGACCCACAGCCCCAGGGCGCCCACCTCGCGCAGGCCCGTCTGCCGCAGGTTCCAGCGGGGCCGCAGCGGGACGCCGGCCCTGCGCAGCAACGGCAGCAGCACGAGCGCCTGCAGCGCGATGCCCAGCGTGGTGCCGACGCCGAGCAGCCACACCTGGCCGTCGGTGATGGTGGCGGGGGTGAGGTCGCCGGGCCCGCTGGCAGCGACGAACAGCAGGCCGGTGGCGATGACCACCACGTTGTTGAGGACCGGCGCCCACGCCGGCGGGCCGAACACCCCGCGGGTGTTGAGCACCGCCTGGGCGAGCGCCCCCAGCCCGTAGAAGACGATCTCCAGCAGCAGGATCCGCGCCAGCCAGTTGGCCAGCCGGACCTGGTCGGGATCGCCCTGGATGCCGTAGAGCGAGGTCAGCCACGGCGCGACCACGATGGCCACCGCCGTCACGCCGACCAGGCCCGCGAGGGCCACGGTGGACAGCCGCTGCGCGTACCGGACGCCGCCGTCGGCGTCCCGCTCCTGGGCGTGCACCAGCAGCGGCACGATCACCGAGGTCAGGACGCCGCCGAGCAGCAGCTCGTAGACGATGTTGGGCAGCGTGTTGGCGGTGTTGTAGGCGTCGTTGACCAGGCCCACGCCCAGCGCCGCGGCCAGCACCATCGTGCGCAGCAGACCGGTGACGCGGGAGACCAGCGTCGCGACCGCCATCGTCCCGGCGGCCCGCAGGATGCCGCGGCTGGCGCCGGGCGCGCCCTCGCGGGCCTCGACCTCCTCGTCGGTCTCGTCGACGCGGCGGGGCACCGCGGGCAGCACGGGGATGAGCTGGGTGTCGTCCGGGCCGGGGACGAAGCGGGCACGGGGCCGCGGCGGCGGGACCGGCGGCAGCGGTCGGGCGCGGGCCGCGGGTGGCGCGGTCGGCCGCGCCTCGGCCGGCCGGCCCCCGTTCTCCGACGCCGGCCGCGCAGCGGTCTCCGGGCCCGGACGGGCAGCGGTCTCCGACGCCGGCCGCGCAGCGGTCTCCGGGCCCGGACGGGCCGGGGCGGCGGGCACCTGCGGATAGGGCGGCGGAGGAAGCCGCAGCGCGGCCGAGCCGGGGCCGGGCACCGGCGGCGGAGGGGAGGCGGGCACCGGCGGCACCCGGCGCCCGGCGTCGTGCGGCGTGGCGCCGTCCCGCGGTGCCCCGCGGTCGCCGCCGGTGCGCTCCGGCGGCGGTACCGGGGGCAGGGGGATGCGGCGCTGCTGCTCGCCGACGGGGCGGTCGCCGGTCACACCGGGCTCCGCGTCGGCGGCAGCGGCACCGGGGCGCCGGCCTCCTCGGGCGTCCCGCGGCGGCGGCGCAGCACGAACAGCACCAGGCGGCGCAGGAAGAGCAGCCCCAGCAGGGCCGCCGCGCCGATCGTGGTGATCAGCGAGATGGACCCGTACGCGGTGCTCTTGACCTGCAGCTCCACCGGCTCGCCGAGCGACCCGCCGTCCGGGGTGGTGAGCGTGGCGACGACACCGAACCGGCCGGACTGGCGCACCTCGGTGGGCACCTGCAGCGTCGTCCGCTGGTCGGGGGCGAGGACCTGGGCCCCGATGTCGTCGACGGTCAGGGCGCTGCCGCGGGTCTGCAGGTCCAGCAGCACGCGGACGGCGAAGGGCAGGTCGTTGCGCACGGTGAGCACGAGCGGGGCGTCGCTGGAGGCGAGGCTGTAGGTGCCGTCGGCCGGGGAGAGCAGGGTGACCCGCTCGCGCAGCCCTGACAGGGTCGCCCGCAGGTCGGCGGCGGCCGCACCGAAGCCCTCCGGGTCGTCCCGCCACGCCGCGGACGTCGCCCGGGACACGGCGGCGTCGTAGGGGGCCAGCGCCGTGCCGGCGTCCTCGACGACGGCGCCGGCGAGGTCGTCGCGCACGCCCACCGCGGTGGTGACGTCGGCGAGGCCGCCCGCGGCCAGGCCGCCCGGCTCGGCCGGCGGGACCAGCTCACCGGCGTCGGCGGTGGGGCCGTCGTCGAGCTGGGCGACCGTCACCGGACGCAGCCACGGCAGCTGGGCCGCGGCGGCGATGATCGAGGTCACCCCCGCCGGGTCGACGTCGACCTCGCGGGGCGGGGCGACCAGCACGGTCTGCGGGGCGGCCGGGTCGCCCCCGGTGCGGAGGCCGAGCAGGGCCAGCTCGGCGAGGTAGCGCTGCTCGGCGATGCGGGTGCCACCCGGCGAGCTCGCCGCCGCGCCGACCAGCCCGCCGAGCCCGCTGTCGGCGACCAGCGCGTCGACGTCGCCGCCGTCGGCGGGCACCGTCGTCCGGGCCGCGGCGCCGTCGCCCTCCAGGCCGAGCGCCGCGTCCCCCTCCGACAGGCCGCCGGGGGCCAGCACGACCTCGTCGACACCGCCCGCGCGGAGGGTGGCGAGGGTGTCGGCGCGCAGCGACCCGCCGACCGCCCAGGCCAGGTCGGTGCGCGGCTCGACGCCGAGGGCGTCGCCGAGGATGGCCGCGCCGGCGCTGGTGGTGGCCTCCTCGTCCTCGTCCTCGGCCGGGCCGGCGGCCCCGGTGGTCTGCGCCGCGGGGGTGGGCGCGTCTGGGTCGTCCTGGGCGGTCCCGTCGGGGGTCCCGGGGAGGCTGCGGGTGACGACGTCGGGCAGCCCGGCCGCGGTGAGGGCGTCGGCGTCGACGTCGCCGTAGGGCAGCGCGACCACCGGGTGGTCGGCGGCGACCGCGCGCAGCCGGTCGAGGAACGCGGCGGCGTCCTCCGTGCCCTCCCCGGCGTCCTCCTGCCCGGCGACGTCGTAGGGGCCGTCGGCCATGATCTCGAGCTCCTCGACCAGCGCGGGGTCGATCGCCAGGGTCACCCGCACCACCGGCGCGGGCTCGCTGCCCGCCGCGGCCGGCGTCTCGGGCAGGCGCTCCACGGCGGCCAGCGCCCGGTCCAGGCGGCCGCCGGAGGCCACCTCCTCGGCCAGGCCGTCGTCGGTGAACCGCCCGGCGGCGTCGCGGTGGGTCCGCTCCACCAGCGGCCACAGCCAGGCGACGCCGGTCGGGGCTGCCGGCTGCGCGGGGGGCTGCACGAGGAAGGTCGACAGCTCACCGACGCGGCGGCGCTCCCCGTCGGCGGTCGCGGCGTTGAGGTTGAGCAGCACCGGGTAGACGCCGTCCCGGTCGATGCGCAGCTCGCCGGTGTTGGTCGTGAGCGCGAACGACAGCTCCTCCCCGGGCTCCAGCTCGCCCGGCACCTCCTGGAACGGCGTGGTGACGGCGGTCGTCGCGTCGGGGTCGGTGTCGGCGGCCTGCAGCTCGGCGCGGGTGTCGAGCAGTTCGCCGCGCTGCAGCCGGACGTCGAGGTCGGTCAGCGTCTCGGTGCCGGTGTTGCTGAGGGTGCCGGCGATGGTGACGGTCGCGCCGGGCGTCAGGGTGCGCGGCTCCAGGCGGTCGACCTCCACCTGGACCGGGCGGGTGGTGTCGCTGACGTCGTCCTCGGCCGCGGGGTCGGGGTCGCCCGGGGCGGCCGTGGCGGCCGGGGCGGCCAGCCCGAGCAGCGGGCCGGTGAGCAAGGTGGCCAGCGCGGCACACAGCGTCGTCCGCCGGCGGGCACGGGTCGGCGTCCGAGCGGGAGCGCCGGACCGGCCACCGGCGCTCCCGGCAGCCGCCCGGGTCACGACAGCTCCCCGCCGGCGCCCGGAGTGGCGGAGCCCGTGCGGGAGGCGTCCCGACCGCTCACGCGCTGTCGGCGAGGAGCGCGGGAGCCCGTTCCACCAGGGCCCGCTCGTCGGCGTAGGCGAGCCGCTCGCTCAGCTCGTCGAGGGGCACCCAGGCGACCTCGGTCACCTCGATGTCGGCGTCGGACAGGGCCCCTCCGACGGCGCGGAGCAGGAAGTGGTGGACGGTCTTGTGCACGCGGCGACCGTCGGCGACGAACCAGAAGTCGATGATCCCCAGCGGGGCGACGACCTCGCCGATGATGCCGGTCTCCTCGGCGACCTCCCGGACGGCGGTGTCCTCCGGGGTCTCGCCTTCCTCGATGTGCCCCTTGGGCAGCGACCAGAGCAGCCGGCCGCGTCGGTCGGTGCGGCCGATGAGGGCGGCCCGCGGCCCCGTGATCGGGTCGTCGGCCACCACCAGGCCCCCGGCGGAGGTCTCGTCGACCCGCCGCAACCGGCGGCCGGGTCGCCCGCGCCCGCCCGTCCCAGCCATGCCTGGAGGGTAGCGCGCGTGTGGCGAGAGCTCCGTGAGCATCGCAGCGGGAACGAGCCCGAACGGCCCCGGCGCAGGGTCCCACCGAGCGCCTGCGGCCGCGGGCCCCCGCGTGGAGAGCGGAGCCGCGCCAGGGCCGGTCCGGCGCGCCACTACCCTGGACCGTCGTGTCCGATCACCCCTCGAGTCCTGGCGACGACGCTGTTCCTCCCGCCGTCCAGCAGACCGTGCGGGAGCTCGTCGACGTCTCCCCCGTCCTGACCCGGCTCGGGGAGCGGTTCACCGAGGCCGGCTTCGAGATCCACCTGGTCGGCGGGTCGGTCCGCGACGCGCTGCTCGCCGCCGGCTCGGGGCAGCCGCGCGTGCCCGGCGACCTGGACCTCACCACCGACGCCCGGCCCGTCGAGGTGCTGCGGCTGCTGCGCGGTTTCGCCAGTTCCACGTGGAACACCGGGATCGCCTTCGGCACCGTCGGCGCCGAGGTGGACGGCGTCCGGCTGGAGATCACCACCTTCCGCGCGGACCGCTACGACCGGGAGTCGCGCAACCCCGAGGTGGCCTGGGGCGACTCCCTCGTCGACGACCTGGCCCGCCGCGACTTCACCGTCAACGCGATGGCCGTCTCGCTCGGCCCCGACCGCACCGTCACCGACCCCTACGGCGGCCTCGGCGACCTGCTCGCCAAGCGGCTGCGCACGCCCGGCGCCGCGGCCGACTCCTTCGCCGACGACCCGCTGCGGATGCTGCGCGCCGTCCGGTTCGTCGCGCAGCTGGAGCTGACGCCGTCCGACGACGTCGTCGACGCGATGACCGCGATGTCGGACCAGCTGGCCCGCATCACCCCGGAGCGGGTGCAGGCGGAGCTGTCCAAGACCCTGCTGCAGGACCGTCCCCGGGCGGCGCTGGAGCTGTTCGTGTCGACCGGGCTGGCCGACGTCGTGCTGCCCGAGCTGCCCGCGCTGCGGATGGAGATCGACGAGCACCACCAGCACAAGGACGTCTACGCCCACTCCCTCACCGTGCTCGACCGGGCGATCGCGCTGGAGCAGGCGGATCCGGACGCGGAGTCGCCGGACCTGGTGCTGCGGTTGGCCGCGCTGCTGCACGACGTCGGCAAGCCGGCCACCCGGCGGCACGAGGCGCGCGGCCGGGTGTCGTTCCACCACCACGAGGTGGTCGGCGCGAAGCTGGTGCGCAAGCGGCTGACCGCGCTGCGCTACCCGAAGGACGTCGTCGAGGCCGTCGCCCGGCTGACCTTCCTGCACCTGCGGTTCCACGGCTACGGCCGCGGCGAGTGGACCGACTCCGCCGTCCGCCGGTACGTCACCGACGCCGGGGACCTGCTGTCGCGGCTGCACAAGCTGGTCCGCTCGGACTGCACGACCCGCAACAAGCGCCGGGCCGCGGCGCTGTCGGCCACGTACGACTCGCTGGAGCAGCGGATCGCCGAGCTGTCGGCAGCGGAGGACCTCGCGCGGGTCCGCCCCGACCTCGACGGCAACGCGATCATGGCGATCCTGGGCATCCCGCCGGGCCGGGAGGTGGGCGAGGCGTGGAAGTTCCTCAAGGACCTGCGGCTGGAGCGCGGCCCGCTGGACCCCGAGGAGGCCGAGGCCGAGCTCCGCGCCTGGTGGGCCGCCCGCTCGTAGCGGAGTGTGAGAGCGCAGGAAACCTCGCTCCTCAGCCTCCGCTGTGGACGGCGCCAGCGCGCGCAGTCCTTGCTCCGCCAGCCTGCGCGGGTGCATCTGCCGCGCATCGAACACCACGGTCAGCAGGTGGCGCCCCGCCGCGTCCTCCGGGCCCAGGGGATCAGCCAGTACCGCCTGCGGACGGCGGTGACCTCCGGGCGCTGGCAGGAGCCACTGCCGGGCGTGTTCGTCAGTCACTCCGGGCCGTTGACGCGGCGCGAGCGTTGGCATGCCGCCCTGCTGTACGCCGGTGACCGCGCCGTCCTGTCTCATCGCAGTGCTCTGCTGGCATGGGGCGCGCGGATCGAGGAACCGCCGTCCGCGCCACGGGTCGCGGGCGTGCGAGGGGACTACGTGGGTCCGCCCGAGGGTGGTGTCGTCGAGGTCACCGCACCCCACGGGCGGCACCTGCGGTCACGCGGATTCGTAGTCGTGCACCAGAGCCGGCGACCTGTCCCGGAGGGTCACGTCGTCGACCGCCTCCCCGTGGCGCCGCCTGCGCGGGCTGCGGTGGACGTCGCCACAACCGCCAGGCGTCGGGCGGACGTCGACCACGTCATCGCCGACGTCCTGCAGCGTGACCTCTGTTCCGTCCACGACCTCGAGGCGGAGGCCGTCCTCCTCGGTCGCCGGCTCAGCCCGTGGCTGCGGCAGGCGATCGCGGACGCGCGCCGCGGGATGCGGTCGGTCGGAGAGGCGGACCTGCGGCGTGCGGTCGTGGCGGCCGGTGTGCCGGAACCGGAGTGGGGCGCGGCGATCGAGACGTCCCAGGGCACGTACTTCGTGGACGCCTACTGGCGCCGGCAGCGCGTCGCGGCGGAGGCCGACGGCGCGGCCTTCCACCTCTCCGCGGCCGACTGGGGTGCCGATCTGCGACGTCAGAACGCCTTGCAGTCGGTGCGGGTCACGCTCCTGCGCTTCCCCGTCCGGCGACTTCGCGCCGAGCCCCTGGCGTGCGGTCTGGAGATCGCCCCACTGGTGGCCTGAGCGGAGTACGAGAGCGCAGGAAACCTCGCTCGTGGCACTCCGCTAGAGCGATGCGGAGGCGAGGAGGGCGGCGAGGGCGTAGAGGACGCCGACCGTGAGCACGACCGCGGACGAGACCCCCGACGCAGGCAGCAGCACCGCCGCGACCAGCAGCGCCACCACGTAGCTGACGTTGACCAGCATGTCGTAGACGGCGAACACCCGGCCGCGGACGTCGTCCTCGACCGTCTCCTGCAGCGTGCTGTCCACGCAGATCTTCACCGCCTGGCCGCCGAATCCCAGCACGAAGCCGACCAGGACCACCGCCGGTGCGGAGAACGCCAGCCCGAGGGCCACCGTCGCCGGCGCGAGCAGGGCCAGCACGAGGGTCACCCAGCCCCGCCGGCCCAGGCGCCGCACCGCCGGCGGGGTCACGACCGCGGCCAGCAGGGTGCCCGCCGCGCCGGCCGCCACCACCACCCCCAGGCCGGCCAGTCCCCCGGGCACGGGACCCCACGGGCCGAGGGTGTTGCGGAACAGCATCAGCGTCATCAGCGTGACCAGCCCGAAGCACAGCCGGTGCACCGTGATGACGGCCAGCGCGGCGGCGGCCGGGCGGATCCCCCACACGTGCCGGGCGCCGGCCAGCATCCCCGTGACCACGTCGCGGAGGGTGAGCCGGGAGCCGCCGTCCGGACCCAGGGCGCCGCGCCCGAGGCCGGCCACCGCCACGGCCGACAGCAGGTAGGGCGCGGCCGCACCGGCCGTCAGCACCGCGTAGGCCCCGTCCCCGGTGCTGCCCAGCGAGAGCAGCGCCACCGCGACCGCCCCACCGACGACCGTCGCCACCGACCCGGCCGTCGTCGACACCGCGTTGGCCGGCACCAGGGACGGCTGGTCGGTGGTGTGCGGCAGCGCCGCGGACAGCGCGGAGAGCACGAACCGGTTGACCGAGAACACCACCAGCCCGGTGAGCAGGAACGGCCCCCCGGCCACCCCGCCCGCCACCAGGGCGGCCAGGACGGCGACCAGGCCGGCCCGCAGGACGCCGCACCACAGCAGCACCTGCCGGCGGCTCCACCGGTCGAGCAGGACGCCGGCGAACGGCCCGACGAGGGAGTAGGGCAGCAGCAGGACGGCGAACCCGGCCGCCACGTCGAGGGGGTCCGCGGCGCGCTGCGGGTTGAACAGGACCGTGCCGGCGAGGGCGGCCTGCAGCACGCCGTCCCCGGCCTGCGAGGCGAGCCGCGTGGCGAGGAGCCGGCGGAAGTCGGCCCGGCCGAGGAGGCGGCGCACGGTCGTCCCCGCCTGCCGCACGCCGTCACCCTACGGTGGCCGCCCGCTCCCTCAGGGTGGACGACGAGCCGAGGTCCAACGTCCCTTCACAGGCGGGCTCCCCTCGTACTCCGTGGGGCGGTCGGGTGGGGCACACTGGACGCGATGACTCCCCCGCCTCCGTCCGAACCCGAATCCGGGCCGCCTGGCCGCCCGGCGACGGGGCGGCGTCGTCCGGAAGCGGTGCCCGCCATGTCGATCGGCAGCCTCGAGGACGTCCGCCCGGGCTCGCTGCTCGTGGCGATGCCGAGCCTCACCGACCCGACGTTCGCCGGCACGGTGGTCTTCGTCCTCGACCACGGCGACACCGGCACGCTGGGCGTGGTCCTGGGCCGGCCGAGCCAGGTCGAGATCCGCGACGTGCTGCCCGGCTGGTGCGACCTGGCCGTCGAGCCGGGCGTGTTCCACGTGGGCGGCCCCTGTGAGACCGACACCGCCCTGTGCCTGGCCGTCTGCCTGACCCCCGGGGACGACTGCGGCCTGCGCCGGGTCGCCGGCGACGTCCACCTGGTCGACCTCGACGCCGACCCCGACGTGCTCGACGGCCAGGTCCGCGGGCTGCGGGTGTTCGCCGGCTACGCCGGCTGGTCGCCGGGCCAGCTGGCCGGGGAGATCGCCGAGGGCGCGTGGGCGTGCGTCCCGGGCCGTCCGGACGACGTGCTCAGCCCGCTGGCCGGTCCGGAGCTGTGGCGCCGGGTGATGGGCCGGCAGACCGGGCGGCTGGCCGTGCTGTCCACCGCGCCCGCCGACCCGTCGGTCAACTGAAGGTCACGATCCGCCCGGCACGGGCAGCGCGATCGAGGCGGATCTGGTAGGAAGAGTCCTGGAAGGGGCGGTCTGGGGAAGAGGCCGCCCCTTCCGCACGTCCGGGGCCGGGTGCCCCTCCGGACGGGGTCCTGCTACAGCCCGACGGCCGCCGCGACCTCCGGGTGCTCGTCGCCGTCGACGGTCTGCGACTCCTCCGGCGGCGCGATCGCCCGGTCCCCGTGGTCGGACAGCGTCACCGTCACGTCGAAGTCCTGCTCGGGCAGCCGGGTGACGAACTGGACCAGCAGGTCGCTGGAGCTGTCCACCGCCACCGACCAGCCCGTCTCCGAGGTGTAGACCGCGGTGAGCTCGCCGTCGACCGAGCGCTCGCCCTGCCAGGAGTAGTCCCCGCCGCGGAAGGCGGCGGCGTCGTCCAGCTCCTCGGCGGCGAGGTTGAGCACCAGCTTGACCAGGACGTCGGTGAGCGGCGACTCCTCGCCGGTCGCCAGCGGCCGGCTCACGTAGGAGGCCTCGGGCAGCCCGGCCCCGGTCAGGTACTCGGCGAGCCCCGGGACGTCCCCGAACCACACCGTGTCGGAGGTGAAGAACAGCGTGCGGGCCGTGTCGGGGCGCCCGCCGCCGTAGGTCGTCACCGCCTGCGCGCGGCCCACCTGACCGGGGAAGTCCACCTCGCCGGTGAGGGTGAGGACGGTGTCCTCCCCGTAGGGGGCGGTCACCACGAAGTCCGCGCCGCCCTGCTCCTCGTTGCGCGCCAGCAGGGCGGCCAGGACGCCGGCCTCCTCGGCGGTGACCGGGTCCCCGGTCGGCCGCTCGGTCTCCTCCGCCGAGCACCCGGCGGCCAGCACGAGCGCCAGCCCCAGGGCCGGGACGAGCGGACGGCGGCGCGGGGGCATGCGGCCCAGCGTAGGCAGGGCCGCAGGTCGCGGCGGTGTTCCACGCGGAACGCGACAGGGGTCCCGGAACGCGGCAGGGCCCGCCCCCGGATGGGGACGGGCCCTGCCAGCGCACTGGAACGGCCTCCCTGCAGGGAGGTCCTTCCTCAGCGCTCGACGTCGCCCCGGATGAACGCCTCGACGGCGTCACGGGCCTCGCTGTCGCTGTACTGCACCGGCGGGCTCTTCATGAAGTAGGAGGACGCCGACAGGATCGGGCCGCCGATGCCGCGGTCCTTGGCGATCTTCGCGGCGCGGACGGCGTCGATGATGATGCCGGCCGAGTTCGGGGAGTCCCAGACCTCGAGCTTGTACTCCAGGTTCAGCGGGACGTCACCGAACGCGCGGCCCTCCAGGCGCACGTAGGCCCACTTGCGGTCCGACAGCCACGGCACGTGGTCCGACGGGCCGATGTGCACGTTCTCCTTGCCCATGTCCCGGTCGACCTGGCTGGTGACGGCCTGGGTCTTGGAGATCTTCTTCGACTCCAGCCGCTCGCGCTCGAGCATGTTCTTGAAGTCCATGTTGCCGCCGACGTTGAGCTGCATGGTGCGGTCGAGCTGCACGCCGCGGTCCTCGAAGAGCTTGGCCAGCACCCGGTGGGTGATGGTGGCGCCGACCTGGCTCTTGATGTCGTCACCGACGATCGGCACACCGGCCGCGGTGAACTTGTCCGCCCACTCCTGGGTGCCGGCGATGAACACCGGGAGGGCGTTGACGAAGGCGACCCCGGCGTCCAGGGCGCACTGGGCGTAGAACTCGGCGGCCTGCTGCGAGCCGACCGGCAGGTAGCAGACCAGCACGTCGGCGCCGGTCTCGCGCAGCACGGAGACGACGTCCACCGGCTGCTCGTCGGACTCCTCGATGGTCTCCCGGTAGTACCGGCCCAGCCCGTCGAGGGTGGTGCCGCGCTGCACCGGGACGCCCAGCGGCGGGACGTCGCAGATCTTGATGGTGTTGTTCTCGCTGGCGACGATGGCCTCGGAGAGGTCGCGGCCGACCTTCTTCGCGTCGACGTCGAACGCGGCGACGAACTCCACGTCGGACACGTGGTACTCGCCGAAGCGCACGTGCATCAGGCCCGGCACCGACGTCGTCTCGTCGGCGTCGCGGTAGTAGTGCACGCCCTGCACCAGCGAGGCGGCGCAGTTGCCGACGCCGACGATGGCGACCTTCACAGAACCCATGGAGCTCTCCTTGTTCGCAGACCGGGGTGCGGTCCTGGACTCTCGGACCGCGGGCGGTCCTTCTCGGGGACGGGGGCCGGGGCCCCCGTCGGGTCATTCGGGGCGAGGGGGGACCGAGTCGTCCGGCGGGACGGCGTCTCCGTCGTCGACGCCGGCTGCTCGGCGCCGCTCGTCGTCGGTGCGCTCCTTGTCGATCAGCTCGGCGAGCCAGCGGACCTCTCTGTCCACCGACTCCAGGCCGTGGCGCTGGAGCTCGAGCGTGTAGCGGTCCAGGCGTTCGCGGGTGCGGCTCAGCGACGAGCGCAAGCCCTCCCGCTGCCGCTCCACCGTGCGGCGGCGGCCCTCGAGGATCCGCAGCCGCACGTCCGCGGCGGTGTGCCGGAAGAACGCCAGGCGGACGCCGAAGAGCCCGCCGTCGTCGTACGCCTCCGGGCCGGACTGGCTGACCAGCTCGTGGAAGCGCTCCTTCCCCTCCGCGGTGATCGTGTAGACGACCTTCCCGCGCCGGCCGGTGAGCGGCGGTGCGTCGGCCGGCAGCAGTGCACGCGGCTCCGGGTCCTCGGTGGTGACGTACCCGGCGGCGTGCAGCCGCTTGAGCGCGGGATACAACGACCCGTAGGAGATGCTGCGCAGCCCCCCGAGCAGTTGGGCGAGCTGTTTGCGCAGCTCGTAGCCGTGCATGGGGTGCTGGTGCAACAGGCCCAGGATGGCGAACTCGAGCACGTCGCCTCCCCTTCGCCCCACGATCCGATGTATCGGGACGATACATCTCCTCGTGATCGGGTCGGCAACCGGAGACGGCGGTCCGATCGCCGGTCAGCACCCGAGGAGGCGTCGGACGTCGTCCCCGGTGCGTACATTGACGCCGTGCCCGGACGTCGATCCGTCGTGGACTACTCGCTGCAGCGGCGAGCCGTCCTCGCCGACGTGTACGCCGGACGCACGGGGCTCTTCGAGGTCTGCGACGCCAGTCCCTACCTCACCCGCGCGGCCAGGTACCACGGTGAGGCGACCGACGTCACCTGCCCCGTGTGCCGCAAGGACCGTCTCACGCTGGTCAGCTACGTCTACGGCGAGCACCTCGGGCCCACGGCGGGTCAGGCCAAGACGCAGGCCGAGCTCGCCCGCATGGATGCTGCGCAGGAGGAGTTCACCGTCTACGCCGTCCAGGTGTGCCGGAGCTGCGGCTGGAACCACCTGGACTGCTCGTACCTCCTGGGCGCCGAGCCGGAGCCGGGGCGCTCGCCCCGCCGCACCCGCCGGCGCGCGGCGACGGAGTAGTCGCCGCGCCGGGGAACAAAGACGCCCCGGTGGACCCTTCCGTCTCACGGGACCGCTGTGGGACGGCGCTGTCGCGGGTCCTCCCCCGATTCCACAGCTGAAGACGACACCCTGGTGCGGGACGCGTGTGTCCCGTGTCCACCAACGAGTCAGAGAGGGGCCCCTTCGTGCCTCCCCACGACGAGACCTCCCCGGTCGGGCCGCCTGGCGGCTCGGACCGCCGACCGCCGCCCGGTCGCACCGGCGGCGGCAGCGGCGGCAACCGGCGTCCGCCGGCCGGCCGCGGAGCCCGGACGACGACGTCGCGCACCGGCGCTCCCGCCGCACGAGGCGCGAAGCCGGCCGGCAGGGGTCCGGCCGCCAACGGCAAGGCAGCCCGGACGAAGAAGCAGAAGCGCCGCCGCCGGCTGAAGGTCCTCGCCGCCGCCTTCGCCGGGATGCTGGTGCTCCTCGGCGTCTTCGTCGGCGTCGTGTACGCCACCACCGAGGTCCCCGACCCGAGCTCGGTGCAGAACGCGCAGACCACCGTCGTGTACTACGCCGACGGCACCACGGAGATGGCCCGGCTGGGCGTGGACGGGGGCAACCGCACCAACGTCCCCCTCGACCGGGTCTCCGAGCCGGCCCGCAACGCGATCCTCGCCGCGGAGAACCGCAGCTTCTACTCCGACCCCGGCATCTCGTTCACCGGCATCGTCCGGGCCGCGTGGAACAACCTCACGGGCGGTTCGACGCAGGGCGGGTCGACGATCACCCAGCAGTACGTCAAGAACGCGTTCCTGACCCAGGAGCAGACGTTCAGCCGCAAGTTCCAGGAGCTCTTCCTCGCCATCAAGTTGGACAACAACTACGACAAGGACGAGATCCTCGAGAACTACCTGAACACCATCTACTTCGGGCGCGGCGCCAACGGCATCGAGGCCGCCGCGAACACCTTCTTCGGCGTCCCCGCCGCCGAGCTCACCCCGCAGCAGGGCGCCGTCCTCGCCGTCCTGGTCCGCAGCCCCAGCAACTACGACCCCGAGGTCAACCCCGAGGCCGCGCAGGACCGCTGGGGCCTGGTGCTCGACGCGATGGTCGAGGAGGGCTGGCTCACCCAGGCCGAGCGGGACGCCTCGGTCTACCCGCAGGTGCTGCCCAAGGGCGGCTCGTCGCTGGGCATCCCGGAGGGTCCCGAGGGCCTGGTCGTGCAGCGCGCCATGGCCGAGCTCGAGGCCAAGGGCTACACCGAGCAGCAGATCCGCGCCGGTGGCCTGCGGATCACCACGACGGTCGACAAGCGCTACCAGGACGCCGCGATCGCCGCCGTCGACACCGTGATGGCCGGTGAGCCCGAGGGGCTGCGCCAGGCGCTGGTCTCGGTCGACCCGCACACCGGCGCGGTGAAGGCCTACTTCGGTGGGCGCAACGGCACCGGCACCGACTACGCGCAGGCCCAGCGGCAGCCCGGCTCGTCGATGAAGCCCTACACGCTGGCCACCGCCCTCGAGCAGGGGATCAGCGTCAACGCCCGCCGCGACGGCAGCTCGCCGCAGAAGTTCCCCGACCGGGACGCGCTGGTGCGCAACTCCGGCGGCGCCTCCTGCGGCGCCTGCACCCTCGTCGAGGCCATGACCCGCTCGCTGAACACCACGTTCTACGGGCTGGCCTACGAGGTCGGCCCGGACAAGGTCCGGGAGACGGCGCTGGCCGCGACCGGGCTGCCCGAGACCTGGCAGGGCGGTGCGCTCAAGGACAAGACCACGCTGGCCAACTCCGACGGGTACACCGGGTCGGCGATCGGCATCGGCGAGTACGAGATGCGCCCGATCGACCAGGCGCACGGCTTCGCCACCTTCGCCAACGGCGGCGTCGAGCACGAGCCGTTCTTCGTCACCCGGGTGACCGATAACCAGGGCACCGTCCTGCTGGACTACAACGGCGACACCGGCGACCAGGCCATCCCGGCCGACATCGCCAACGACGTCACCTACGCGCTCAAGGGCGTGGCGTCCTACTCGCGGCGGGCGCTCGACGGCGGCCGCGAGGTCGCCAGCAAGACCGGTACGCAGGGCCAGGGCGAGGACAACTCCGACGCCTGGATGGTCGGCTACACGCCGTCGATCTCGACCGCGGTGTGGATGGGCAACGACTCCCCCAGCGACCCGATCGTCACCACGGGCGGCCAGATCATCTACGGCTCGGGCCTGCCCGGGGCGATCTGGCAGGAGTTCATGAACACCGTGCTGGACGGGACGCCGGAGGAGGACCTGCCCGACCGGGCGCTCATCAGGGGCGACACCGGCGTCGGTGTGCCCGCGCCCACGACGCAGTCCACCCCGCAGCGGACCTCCTCGGCGCCGACCCGGTCGTCCGAGCCCGCCGAGCCGACGCAGGACGACTCCGAGGACGACTCCCAGGACAGCGGCAACGGGAACGGCAACGGCGACAACGGGAACGGCAACGGCAACGGGGGCGAGGACGCCGACAACGGCGGCGGCAACGACGCCGACAGCGGCAACGACGTCCCGTCCGAGGACGAGACCGGCGACACCGGCGAGGACACCTCCGAGGGCGACGACGCGGACACCGAGAACGGTCAACCCGCCGTCCCGGTGCAACCGGCCGGCTGACCGCCGCGGGGCAGACTGAGCCCCGTGAGCAGCACCCCGACGGGCCCGTCCGATCCGGCAGCACAGCCGGCGGACGGGCCCTCGGCGTCTCCGGGGGTCGTCGACGCCGACCCCGGCCGGCCCGACCGCGTCGTCCCCACCTGGACCGACCCGGTCGCGATCCAGGCCAGCGAGGCCGTCGGGGGCCCGTGGGGCCGCCACGCGGTCACCGGGCGCGCGCTGTTCTGGACGCCGCTGCGCGTCTGCCTGCTGTTCACCACGGCCGTGCTCGCCGTGGCCTGGGTCAAGCAGGCGCCCTGCTCCGACGGCAACTGGGCCGGCTCGGTGCAGTACACCCACTTCTGCTACTCGGACACCGTGCCGCTGTTCGGCCTGCACGGGCTGGACCGGGGTGAGGTGCCCTACCTCGACTCCGCCGTCGAGTACCCGGTCCTCACCGGCGCCTTCATGGCCGTCGCCGCCGGTCTGGGCCGGGTCTACGACGCGCTCGCGGCCGCCGTCGGTGTGCTGCCCGACGTCCCGGCGGTGCAGTCGTACTACGTCGCCACCTGCCTGCTGCTCTCGCTGTGCGCGCTGCTGGTGACCCGCGCCGTCCTCGGCACGTCGGGACGGCGGCCCTGGGACGCGGCCATGGTCGGCCTCTCCCCGCTGCTGTTCGTGCACGCCTTCACCAACTGGGACCTGCTGGCCGTGGCGCTGGCCGCCCTCGGCCTGTGGGCGTGGGCGCGGCGACGGCCGGTGCTGGCCGGGGCGCTGCTGGGCCTGGGCGTCGCGGCCAAGCTCTACCCGGTCGTGCTGCTCGGCGCCCTGTTCCTGCTGTGCCTGCGCGCCGGGCGGCTGCGCACCTGGCTGGGGACCGCCGTCGCGGCGGGCGCCGCCTGGCTGCTGGTCGACGTGCCGGTGGCCGTCCTCGCCCCGGAGAACTGGGCGCGGTTCTTCCGGCTCAACAGCGAGCGGCCGGCCGATCCGGACACGCTGTGGAACATCGCGATCACCGTCACCGGCGGGCGGCTGTTCGGCGGGGTCCCGGCCGAGGGCGAGACGCCGGCGGTGCTCAACGCGGTCGTCGCCCTCGCGCTCGTCGCGCTCGTGGCCGCGGTGGCCTGGCTGACCCTCGCCGCCCCGGTGCGGCCCCGCGTGGCCCAGGTGGCCTTCCTGCTGCTCGCCGGGTTCCTGCTCGTCAACAAGGTGTGGAGCCCGCAGTACTCGCTGTGGCTGCTGCCGCTGGCGGTGCTGGCCCGGCCGCGGTGGCGCTCGTTGTTGCTCTGGCAGGCCACCGAGGCGCTGCTGTGGGTGCCGCGGATGCTCTGGTACCTCGGCACGGACAACCGCGGCGTCGAGGTGGAGTGGTTCTTCCTCGCGGTCACCATCCGGGACGCCGCCGTCGTCGTCCTCATGGCGCTGGTGGTGCGCGACGTCTGGCACCCCGACGGGGACGTCGTCCGGACCGGCTGGCCGGGCGTCGACGACCCGGCCGGCGGCGTGCTCGACCACGCCCCCGACGCGATGACACTGCGACCCTCCGGGCCGCACCGCGGCCAGGTGCCGTCCCCCGGCTGAGCGGAGCCGCTGCCCGTGTCCCGGTCGGGAGGCCTCCGGCCCCCGCGACCGGTCCACGCCGGTCAGGTGCCGTCCCCCGGTTGAGCGGAGCCGCTGCCCGTGTCCCGGTCGGGAGGCCTCCGGCCCCCGCGACCGGTCCACGCCGGCCGGCTGCCGTCCCCCGGCTGAGCCGGGCCTCCCCGTCAGGCCAGGGCCGCCCGGAGCGCCTGGATCTCGGCGGCGTGCTCGGCGGGGTCGCCGGGGGTCTCGAGGACCACCGGGCAGTCGGCGGCGCGGGCGACGTCGGCCAGCAGGCCGAACGGGATCTCGCCGGACGTCAGCGGGGCGTGCCGGTCGCGGCTGGAACCGGCCGGGTCGCGGCTGTTGTTCAGGTGCACCAGGTCGATGCGGCCGGTGATCGCCCGGACGTCGTCCACGGCGGTGGCGAGGTCCCAGCCGGCGGCCCAGGCGTGGCAGGTGTCGAGCACGAAGCCGGCGCCGAACTCACCGACCGCCTCCCACAGCCGGGCGATGGCGTCGAGGTCGCGGGCCATGGCGTTGCCGCCGCCGGCGGTGTTCTCGATGAGCAGCGGAACGGGGAACCCGCCGTCCTCGGCCTGCCGCGCGAAGGTCTTGCGCCAGTTGTCGACGCCGACGGCCGGGTCGTCCTTGGCCAGCACGTGGCCGCCGTGCACCACCATCCCCAGCGCGCCGATCGCCGCGGAGGCCTGCGCGTGCTTGTCCAACAGCTTGCGGCTGGGGATGCGGATGCGGTTGTTCGTCGTCGCCACGTTGAGCACGTACGGCGCGTGGACGACGACCACGACGTCGCTGGCGAGCAGGTCGGCGGCGTCCGGGCGCGGCTTGGGCGCGGTCCACCCCTGCGGGTCGGCGAGGAAGACCTGCACGCCGTCGGCGTCCATCTCCGCGGCCCGGGCCAGCGGGCCGCCGGCGTCGAGCTCGTTGTCCTCGGTGAGGCCGGGGCCGACGTGTACGCCGATCGGGTGAACTGCCACGCGCCGACCTTAGTTCGCCCTGCTGACCGTCCCGGGCCAGTGGACGACGTGACCAACGGCAGACCTGACAGCTGGAGTACCCTGGTCGGAGCGCGTTCCCCCGGTGGCTGTCACCGGACGGGGCGCGCGACGCGTGTACGACCCTCCTGCTGCAGACCGACTGCAGCCGCCAGACCAGAGGAGGTGGGGTTCTCCGTGCGTCACTACGAACTGATGGTCATCCTCGACCCCGATCTCGAGGAGCGCACCATCGCGCCCTCGCTCGACCGGTTCCTGACCGTCGTCACCAACTCCGGTGGCACCGTGAAGACCGAGATCTGGGGCCGCCGCCGGCTGGCCTACGAGATCAAGAAGCAGGTCGAGGGCATCTACGCCGTCATCGACATCCAGGCCGAGCCCGCCGCGGTCGCCGAGCTCGACCGTCAGCTCAACCTGAACGAGTCGGTCCTGCGCACGAAGCTGATGCGGCCCGAGGTCCACTGACCATGGCCGGCGAGACCGTCATCACCGTCATCGGCAACCTGACGTCGGACCCCGAGCTGCGGTTCACGCCGTCCGGCGCCGCGGTCGCCAACTTCACCGTGGCCTCCACGCCGCGGACCTTCGACCGTCAGTCGCAGGAGTGGAAGGACGGCGAGGCGCTCTTCCTGCGCTGCAACGTGTGGCGGCAGGCGGCGGAGAACGTCGCCGAGTCGCTGACCCGCGGCTCGCGGGTGATCGTCTCCGGCCGGCTCAAGCAGCGGTCGTTCGAGACGAAGGAAGGCGAGAAGCGCACCGTCGTCGAGCTCGAGGTCGACGAGGTCGGCCCGTCGCTCCGCTACGCCACCGCGAAGGTCACCAAGGCCTCGCGCGGCGAGGGCGGTGGCGGCTTCGGCGGCGGCGGTGGCGGAGGCTTCGGCGGTGGCGGCGGGTCCAGCGACCCGTGGTCGACCCCGGCCCCGCCGTCGGACGAACCGCCCTTCTGAGAAAGGACCCCGCTGCCCCCTCCGCAGCGGGGCCACTCGTTACCTGAACCTCTCGTATCTGGAGAACCCCGGTGGCCAAGCCCCCCGTTCGCAAGCCCAAGAAGAAGGTCTGCCAGTTCTGCAAGGACAAGGCGACCTACATCGACTACAAGGACACGACCCTGCTGCGGAAGTTCATCTCCGACCGCGGCAAGATCCGTGCCCGCCGCGTGAGTGGTAACTGCAGCCAGCACCAGCGGGACGTCGCCACGGCCGTCAAGAACAGCCGTGAGATGGCCCTGCTGCCCTACACCTCGACGGCGCGCTGACCATGAGCACCCAGAAGCTGATCCTGACGCAGGAGGTCACCGGTCTCGGGTCCTCCGGTGACACGGTGGAGGTCAAGGGCGGGTACGCCCGCAACTACCTCCTGCCCCGCGGCCTGGCGATCGTCGCCACCCGCGGTGCCGAGAAGCAGGTCGAGTCCCTGCGCCGGGCGCGTGCCGTCCGCGAGGTGCGCTCGCTCGAGGAGGCCCAGGCCGTGGCCGGGCGCCTCAAGGGCCTGACCGTCCGCGTGCCGGCCCGCGCCGGTGACGGTGGCCGGCTGTTCGGCCGGGTCACCACGGCCGACGTCGTCAACGCCGTGACCGCCGCCGGTGGCCCCGAGCTCGACCGGCGCCGGGTGGAGCTGCCCAGCAGCATCAAGACCACGGGCCAGCACACCGTCACCGTGCGGGTGCACCCCGAGGTGACCACCCAGCTGGCGATCGAGGTCGTCGCCGGCTGAGCACGGACCCCTGCCACCGCTGCAGGGGCCGCACGACACCGCCCGTGAGGGGCGCCGGACCCCGGTCCGGCGCCCCTCACGGCGTTCCTGGGGCCTCAGCCTCGCGGTCGGTCCCTGGGGTCAGCCGTCGCCCGCGCGCCGGCCCGACTGCCGGGCGAGCTCCTCGGTGGCCGACCGGCGGATCGCCTCCAGGTCGTCGCGGAGCGCGTGCACGCGCTCCGCACCCAGGGCACCGGTGACCCGTTCCTCCAGCTCGGGGACCAGGCTCTGCGCGATGGTCACGACCTCGCGCCCCCGCTCGGTGGGCAGGACCAGCTTCGCCCGCCGGTCGGCCGGGTCGGGGACCCGGGTGACGTACCCGTGCCGCTCCAGGTGGGCGACGAGCTCCGCCATCGCCTGCTTGGTCATCTGCGCCCGCTCGGCGAGCACGCTCACCGTCGTCCCGGCGTCGTCGAGGTACTGGAAGACCGCGCCGTGGGCCGGCCGGACCGCGGCGTGACCGCACTCGGCGAGGTGTGCGAGGACGAGGTCGTTGACCGCCACGAACGCCTCGCGCAGCAGGACGCCCAGGTTGGCCGGGCGGGGCCGACCACCGGTGACGGGGATCCGTGTTGACATCGACAGGCCACCTGTCCACTTTGTTGGACATGCTCCCTGTCGATCCTGTCACACCGGATCCCGTTCGCCTCGGGGTGGACGAGGTCACCGTCCTGGCCACCAGCGCGCAGACCGGCGGCGCCCTGTTCGCCGTCCGCGTCCACATGCCCCCGGGTGGCGGGCCGCCGGTCATGCACCGCCACGACCCGGGGGAGGTCTACCTGGTGCTCAGCGGTGAGGTCACCTTCTACGCCGGCGGCCCAGACGGTGTGGTCCACCGGTCGACCGCGGCGGCGGGCGACGTCGTCCCCCTGGTCGGGGGCACGCCGCACACCGTCCGCAACGAGTCCGCCGGGGACGCCGTCGTGTTCGTCGTCCATGCTCCGGGCGCACCCATGGAGGGCTTCGTGCGTGCCGCAGCGGCGCTCGGCGCCCGGGACGAGGCCGGTGGCGATGCCGTCCTCCGGGTCGCCGCCGAGCACGGCATCGAGCTGCTCGGACCCGTCCCGGCCGGCCTGCAGGGCTGATTCCCGGCCCCGGTGCCGGCGGTCGACGGCCTCGGCCCGCGTGGGGCGAACCGTGTGACCCGTGGGGCTGCTGTGCGGGGGTGGCGACACGCCGGGGGGCGACACCCGGTTTTCACCAGGGTTTTTCCCGTCCACACCCCGTGGGTCGTCCCCGTGCAGGTCAGGTGCGGGATACGCGGGCGAGCTCCCCGCCGTCCCCTGCTGTCTCCACATGTCGACACGTCTGTGTCCACCGACTTGTCCACAAGTTGTGCAGAACGGGGTGCACACCGGTGTTGGACGGGTCCGTCCGCTCTTCCTAACGTCCTCTCCAGCTCCTCCGGACGGCCCGGACTGTCGGTGCCCCGGGGTAGCAATGACCCGAACAGACGTTCGAGTCAGGCGTACGTCGTTTCTGGTGCTTCCCCCACCAGGCCCCGGTCGATCGGCCGGGGTCTGTGCCGGGGTGCGCCGGTGAGTGGATGGAGGAACCCCCGTGGCGGTGGCCGACGACTTCAGCCGACCGGCCCCGACGGCTCCGCAGTACGACCGGCAGCCGCCGCAGGACGTCGCGGCGGAGCAGTCGGTGCTCGGCGGCATGCTGCTGAGCAAGGACGCGATCGCAGACGTCGTCGAGGTGCTGCACGGCAACGACTTCTACCGGCCCGCGCACACCGTCATCTACGACTGCATCCTCGACCTGTACGGGAGGGGTGAGCCGGCCGACGCGATCACCGTCGCCGCCGAGCTCAACCGCACCGACCAGCTGTCGAAGATGGGCGGCGCGGTCTACCTGCACACGCTGATCCAGTCGACGCCGACGGCGGCCAACGCCGGCTACTACGCCGCGATCGTCGCCGAGCAGGCGACGCTGCGGCGGCTGGTCGAGGCCGGCACCCGCGTGGTGCAGCTGGGCTACGGCGCCGCGGGCGGCAAGGGCGACGTCGACGACATCGTCGACCGCGCGCAGCAGGAGATCTACGAGGTCACCGAGAAGCGGATGAGCGAGGACTACTCGCGCCTCGAGGACGTCCTGCAGCCGACGATGGACGAGCTCGACGCCATCGCCTCCCGCGGCGGCACCGCCCGCGGCGTCCCCACCGGCATCCGCGACCTCGACGAGCTCACCAACGGCCTGCAGGCCGGCCAGATGGTCGTCATCGCGGCCCGGCCCGGTGTGGGCAAGGCGCTCGCGCTCGACACGCCCGTCGCGACCCCGACCGGGTGGACGACGATGGGCGAGGTCGCCGTCGGCGATCAGGTGATCGGTTCCGATGGCCGGCCGACGACGGTCGTCGCCGCCACCGAGGTGATGACCGGCCGTCCCTGCTACGAGGTGCACTTCTCCGACGGTTCGGTGATCGTCGCCGACGCCCAGCACCAGTGGCTGACGGAGACCCGGGCCAGCCGGAAGTCGGCCCAGGCCGCTCGGAGCAGCTGCGACCGGACGCGCAGACAGCGCACGTTCGCGCAGGTCCGGACGACGGAGGAGATCGCCCGTACCGTCCGCTGCACGACGAAGGACGCCCGGCTCAACCACTCGGTCACGAACGCCGCTCCGCTGGAGCTGCCGCAGGCCGACCTCCCCCTGCCGCCGTACGCGCTGGGCGTCTGGCTCGGCGACGGGACCTCCCGGGCTGCGCACTTCACCAGCGACGACCCCGAGCTCGCCGCGTACATCGAGGGCGACGGCCTGGTCGTGGCGCCCACGGGCGTCGACCGGCGGTACGCGCTGCGTCTGCCCGCACGACCGGAGGCGGTCCCGAGGCCGTGCCCGATGTGCGGTCAGCTCTTCGTGCCGAAGACCTCCCAGGTGCAGACGTGTGGCAAGACCTGTGGTGGGCGGCTGCGTGCCGCTGGCGGCGTGGGCCGCCAGGCGACCTGCCCAGACTGCGGCGGCCCCTCGTCAGGGATGGCGCGGTGCCAGGCGTGCCGGGACGACCACGGCACCGTGCAGGGCATCCTGCGGTCGCTGGGCGTCTTCAGGGACAAGCACATCCCGATGGCGTACCTGCGCGCTTCTGTGGCCCAGCGGCGGGCCCTGCTCGCCGGGCTGCTCGACACCGACGGCACCGTGGCGCGGAGCGGTGCGGTGCAGTTCGCGGTCACGAACCGGCGGCTCGCCGAGGACGCTCGGGAGCTCATCGCCGGCCTGGGTCACCGGGTGCGGATGACCCGGAAGCGGGTCAAGGGCCGCAGCGAGACGTCCTCCACCTGCTACACGCTCACCTTCAGCACGGACGACGAGGTGTTCCGGCTGGAGCGCAAGAAGTTGCTGCACAAGGAGCGTGGGGCGCGGACGTTCACCGCGCGTGGCGTCCGCTTCATCACCGACGTCCGGCCGGTCGCGAGTGTGCCCGTCCGCTGCATCCAGGTCGACGCCGAGGACCACCTGTTCCTCGCCGGCCGCAGCTTCATCCCCACCCACAACTCCACCCTGGGTCTGGACATCGCGCGCTCGGCCACGGTGAAGCACCACATGCCGGCGGTGATCTTCTCGCTCGAGATGAGCAAGCACGAGATCACCATGCGTCTGCTGTCGGCCGAGGCGAAGGTGCCGCTGCACCACATGCGCGCCGGCACGCTGTCGGACGAGGACTGGTCGAAGCTGGCCCGCCGGATGGGCGAGATCGCCGATGCCCCGCTCTACATCGACGACTCGCCGAACATGACGATGATGGAGATCCGGGCCAAGGCACGGCGGCTCAAGCAGCGCAACGACCTCAAGCTCGTGGTCATCGACTACCTGCAGCTGATGACCTCGGGCAAGAAGGTCGAGAGCCGCCAGCAGGAGGTCTCGGAGTTCTCCCGGGCCTTGAAGCTGCTGGCCAAGGAGCTCGAGGTCCCGGTCATCGCGATGTCGCAGCTCAACCGTGGGTCCGAGCAGCGTCAGGACAAGAAGCCGATGCTGTCCGACCTCCGCGAGTCCGGCTCGATCGAGCAGGACGCCGACATGGTGATGATGATCCACCGCGAGGACATGTACGAGAAGGAGAGCCCGCGCGCGGGCGAGGCCGACATCATGCTGGTCAAGCACCGCAACGGCCCCACCGCGAACGTCACCGTCGCCTTCCAGGGCCACTACAGCCGCTTCGTGGACATGGCGAACTGACGCCGACCCCCAGCACCCCGAGAGGCCCGGAGCACCCTGCTCCGGGCCTCTCGCGCTGTCCCACAGCCCTCCCGGACGGCGCCGGGGTTGTCGCTCCCGACTGCGAGGGTGACGCCGTGAAGCTGCTGACCGCGACGTCCCGGGGCCAGGGCGGCCACCCGGGCGACTTCTGCCACGCCGTCGAGGGCGAGCTCGTCCTCGTGGGCGACGCGTGTGCCGCCGACCGCGCCGATCGGCGACGGTGGCTGCGGGTGTGGGCGGTCCTTCTCCGGCATGAACTCGCACCGCGCGACGACCACGGCCGTGGTGCGGGAGGTGGACCTGTCCTACGAGGACCTGCGGCTGGCCGTGGCGGGGTTCTTCATCGACGGCGGGTGCACGCCCGACCTGCTGGGGCGAGGAGGACTTCGCCGACCTCGTCGACCAGGTCGTCGAGGAGACGGTGAGCTTCGGGGAGCCCTGGCCCGTGGGCACCGTCGTGGGCCGGCGACTGGACTGGGTGAGCCGACGATCGCGTCCGGCAGGGGCGGAGGACCACGCCGGGCCCGGCGACGCGTGACCCGCCGCCGGCGCGGCCGGAGACGCCGGAGGGCGGGGTCGGCAGCCGCTGCTGCCTCCCCCGCCCTCCGCGGAGCCGGGTCGCCGGTCAGGCGGCCGCCGCGGGCGCCTGCATCTCGGCCAGCAGGCGACGGCGGACCTTCGGCCCGCCGGTGCTCGCCTTGTAGAGCTTGACCAGCTGGGTCGGCAGGTTCCGCCACGTCGTCTGGTCCAGCCAGCCGTTCGGCAGCGACAGCCGGATGATCTTGTGCCAGGCCGACGCGACCTGCTTCGGCAGGGGCGCCGCGTGGTAGTTGAGCCCGTAGCGGTCGAACAGGTCCTTCACCTTGGGGGCGATCTCGGCGTACCGGTTGCTGGGCAGGTCCGGGAACAGGTGGTGCTCGATCTGGTGCGACAGGTTCCCGGTCATCAGGTGCATCGCCTTGGACCCGGAGATGTTGGCCGAGCCGAGCATCTGCCGCAGGTACCACTCGCCGCGCGTCTCGCCGTCGATCGACTTCTTCTCGAAGGTCTCCACGCCCTCGGGGAAGTGCCCGCAGAGGATGACCGAGTTCGACCAGAGGTTGCGCACCAGGTTGGCCACGAAGTTGGCCGTCAGGGTCGCCAGGAAGTTGGGCCCGGACAGCAGCGGGTGCACGAGGTAGTCCTTGCGTGCCTGCCGGCCGATCTTGCGCAGCACGGCCTTGGCGTTGGCGCGGAAGGCCGGGTCGGCCCGCCGCTCCTTGGTGGCCAGGTTCTTGCCCAGCTCCAGGTCGTAGGCGGCGATCCCGTACTCGAAGAAGCACGCGTTGACGAAGCTCCACAGCGGCTGCCCGAGGTACATCGGCAGCCACTTCTGGTCCTCGTCGACCCGCATGATGCCGTAGCCGAGGTCGTTGTCCTTGCCGATCACGTTCGTGTAGGTGTGGTGCAGCTCGTTGTGCGAGTGCTTCCACTGGTCGGCCGGGCTGGCCATGTCCCACTCCCACGTCGTGGAGTGGATCTTCGGGTCGCGCATCCAGTCCCACTGGCCGTGCAGGATGTTGTGCCCGATCTCCATGTTGTCGAGGATCTTGGCCACCGAGAGGCCGATCGTCCCCAGGATCCAGGCCGGCGGGAACCCCGAGGCCAGCAGCACGGCGCGGCTGCCCAGCTCGAGCTTGCGGTGGACGTCGATGACCTTGCGGATGTACGCCGCGTCGGCCTCGCCCCGGCTGTCGATGACCTCCTGGCGGATCTCGTCGAGCTCCTTGCCGATCAGCTCGATGTCGCCGGGGGTCAGGTGGGCGATGGGGTTGACGGGCTTCTTCTGCAGCACGGTCACGCGGGGTCCTCCGGAGGTCGCGGTCTGGGTCGCGGTCGGGTTCGCGGTCGGGTCAGTGGTCGATGGAGCAGGCGCCGGCGGCGGCGCTGATGCAGGTCTGGACGAGAACGCCGTCCCCGGGGGCGGCCGTGGTGACCTCGCCGGTGCGCAGGTCCCGGACGGCGCCCTCGCGCAGGGGCAGCACGCAGCCGTAGCAGATGCCCATGCGGCAGCCGCTGGGCACGAGGACGCCGGCCTCCTCGGCGGCGTCCAGGATCGGGGTCGCGCCGTCGGCCTCCAGGGTCGTGCCGGCCTTGGTGAAGGAGACCGTGCCGCCCTCGCCGGCGACGACGACCGCCGGCCGGAAGCGCTCGGTGAACAGCAGGTCGGCGCGGCCGGCCGCGGTCCAGTGCTCCTCCAGCGCCTCGAGCATCCCCACCGGGCCGCAGGCCCAGGTCGCCCGCTCGGCCAGGTCGGGGACGAGCGCCTCGATCCCGGCGGCGTCGAGCAGGCCCTCGGTGTCGGTGTGCCGCTCCACCAGCCGCAGCCTGCCGGTGGCGGCCAGGGCGCGCAGCTCGGGACCGAAGACGACGTCGTCCGGCGTCGGCGCGGAGTGCACGAGGACGACGTCGGTGAGGTCCGGGCGGTTGCGCAGGATGCCCATGACCGGCGTGATGCCGGAGCCGGCGGTGACGAACAGGACCTTGCCCTGCTCCTGCGGGACGACGAACTCGCCGGCCGCCTGGTCAAGGTGGACGAGCGTGCCCGGCCGGGTGCGGTGCACGAGGTGGTTGCTGACCCGGCCGTCGGGGATCGCCTTGACGGTGATGCTGATGCAGCCGTCGGCGCGGTCCAGGCCCGAGGTGAGCGAGTAGGCCCGCCACTGGCGGACGCCGTCGACGTCGACGCCGAGCCGCACCCACTGGCCGGGGACGTGACCGCGCCAGTCCGCGCCCGGGCGGATGACCAGGGTGGCCGCGTCGCGCGTCTCGCGCTGCACCGCCTCGATGCGTCCGCGCAGGTCGGCGCCC
This sequence comes from Geodermatophilus sp. SYSU D00965, assembly GCF_054050075.1. Lineage (NCBI taxonomy): Bacteria > Bacillati > Actinomycetota > Actinomycetes > Geodermatophilales > Geodermatophilaceae > Geodermatophilus > Geodermatophilus sp. SYSU D00965. The sequence goes on from NZ_JBJGYQ010000008.1 coordinate 120,949, forward strand.
GCCCGCAGGGGGTTGACCATGTCGAGGTAGTCGTCGGGCAGCAGCGGCGTCGTCACCAGCTCGGCGAGACGCAGGGCGCGGGCACGCAGGGCGGCCAGGGCCGGCCGGGCCGGGGCAGGGCGCGGGACGGTCGCGGTCATGCAATCGATCGTTCCCAGCGGTGCATGCAATTACCTGTGCTCAGGACGTGAACGTCCGCCCGGATACTGTCCCCTGCGAACAACCGAGCGAGGGCAGTGAGGTGGACGTGGCGCCGGAGAGTGAGACCTTCACCCGGGAGGTGGCCACCGCCATGCGCGCGGAGCTGCCTCGTGTGGCCGAGCGGACGGTGGCCGCGATCGTCGTCGAGGTGCCCAGCTACGCCGAGGCGTTCCAGGGTGACATGGGGCGGGCCATCGAGAAGGCGGTCCAGCTGGCGCTCGGTGGGTTCCTCGAGCTGGCGACGGCGCACGGCGGCGCCGACCCCAGCCGGCCGATCGGGCCGGCCCTGGAGGGCGCCTACGCGCTCGGCCGCGGGGAGGCGAAGAGCGGCCGCACCATGGACGCGCTGCTGGCCGCCTACCGGGTGGGGGCGCGCGTGGCGTGGCGGCACATGAGCGAGACGGCGGTGGCCGCGGGCATGCCGTCGGACTCGCTGGCCCGCTTCGCCGAGCTGGTCTTCGCCTACATCGACCAGCTGTCGGCCTCCAGCGTCGCCGGCCACGCCGATCACCTGGCCACCAGCGGGCGGGTCCGCCGCCGTCACCTGGAGCGGCTGGCCGAGCTGCTGCTGACCGGTGGGCCGGCCTACGACCTGGTCGCGGCGGCCGAGCGCGCCGACTGGGCCCCACCGCGCACCCTCACCGCGGTGCTGCTGCCCGAGGCCCGGGCCCGCGGCGCGATGGCGGTGCTCGACGCGCGCACCCTGCAGGCGGGTGAGGACCTCCCCGGCGCCGAGCCGGAGACCGAGCGCGCGGTGCTGCTCGTCCCGGACGCCGAGGGCTTCGCCCGCGCGGGGCTGCTCAAGGCCCTGCGCGGCCGGGAGGCCGTCGTCGGGCCCGCGCGGCCCTGGCAGGATGCGCGCTCCTCCTACTCGCGGGCGCTGCGGGCGCTGCAGCTGGGCCTGCACCCGGACTGCGACGCCCCGGTGGACACCGAACAGCGGCTGGCCGAGCTGGTGCTGCGGGCCGACGGCGAGGCGCTGGCCGACCTGCGGGCGCAGGTCCTCGCGCCGCTCGACGACCTGGGCCCCGGCCCGCGGGAGAAGCTGCTCGAGACTCTGCGCTCCTGGCTGCTGCACCACGGGCGGCGGGAGAAGATCGCCGGGGAGCTGTTCGTCCACCCCCAGACGGTGCGCTACCGGATGCAGCAGCTGCGCGAGCTCTACGGCGCCCGCCTCGACGACCCGCAGTGCGTGCTGGAGCTCACCCTCGCGCTGGGGACCCAGCGGCCCTAGGCACACCCAGGGCCTTCCTACGATCGCCGCCGTGATCAGCTTCCTGGTGGCGCACGGGTGGGAGAACCGCCGTCCGGCGGGGCACTGGCAGCACTGGCTGGCCGGGGAGCTGGCCGCCGCGGGCCACCCGGTCGTCTACCCGCAGTTCCCCTCCCCCGACGAGCCGGTGCTGGCCGAGTGGCAGGCCGAGCTGCGCCGGCACCTGGCCGCGCTGGACCCGGCCGGCGAGCGGGTGCTCGTCTGCCACAGCCTGGGCGTGCTGCTGTGGTGGCGGACCGCGGCGTCCCTGGGCGACCTGCAGCCCGACCGCGTGCTGCTGGTGGCCCCGCCGTCGGTCGAGCGGCTGCGCGGCGAGCCCGCCGTCGCCACCTTCGTGGCCGGCGCGCTCCCGCCGCTGCCCGACGACGTCCGGCGGCGGGTGCGGTTGGTCGCCTCGGACGACGACCCCTACTGCCCCGGCGGGGCGCTGGAGGTGTTCGCCCGGCCGCACGGGCTGGACGTCGACGTGCTGCCCGGCGCCGGCCACCTGGCGATGGACGACGGGTACGGCGCGTGGCCGTCGGTGCTGCGCTGGTGCACCGACCCGGCCGTGCGGATCACCGCGCGGTGAACGCCCTGCTGGCGCACGCGTGGCCGCTGCTGGCCGGCGTCCCCGCCCCGGAGGTCGCGGCGACCGGCGCGACCGGGCTCGACGGCCCGCTGCCCGTGCCCGACCTGGCCGTGGGCGCCGTGGCGGCGCAGCTGCTCGCCGCCCGGTTGCTCACCCCCGGCGACCCCGTGCGGGTGGACGCCGCGCACGTCGGGCTCGCCTTCCGCAGCGAGCGGTACGCCGCGGTCGACGGCCGTCCGGTGGGGCCGGGGTTCCACCCGCTGTCCCGGTTCTGGCCGACCGCCGACGGCTGGCTGCGGCTGCACGCCAACTACCCGCACCACCGTGCCGCGGCGCTGCGCGTGCTCGGGGAGGACGCCGGGTCGGCGGCGCGGGGGTGGGCGGCGGAGGAGCTCGAGTCCGCGGTCGTGGCCGCCGGCGGCGCGGCGGCCGCGGTCCGCACGGCCGCGGCGTGGGCGGGGTCACCGCAGGGGCGGGCCGTCGCGGCCGCGCCGCTGGTCGCGCTGCGGCGGACGGCCGACGGACCGGTGCGGGCAGCACCGGCGTCGGGCCTGCGGGTGCTCGACCTGACCCGCGTGATCGCCGGCCCGGTGGCCACCCGGACGCTGGCCTCGCACGGCGCCGACGTCCTGCGGGTCGACAGCCCGCGGCTGCCCGACGACCCCGGCTCGCTGGTCGACACCGGACCGGGCAAGCGGCACGCGCTGCTGGACCTGGCGGCCGCCGCCGACCGCCGGACGGTCGAGGAGCTCCTGGCCACCGCCGACGTCGTCGTGCAGGGCTACCGACCCGGAGCGCTGGCCCGCTTCGGGCTGGACCCCGCGGCGCTGGCCGAGCGGCACCCGCACCTGGTCGTGGTCAGCCTCTCGGCGTGGGGCACCGAGGGCCCGTGGGCGCAGCGACGCGGCTTCGACTCGCTGGTGCAGGCCGCGACCGGGATCGCGCTCGAGTGCGGCTCCCCCGAGGCACCGGGCGTGCTGCCCGCCCAGGCGCTGGACCACGCCACCGGGCACCTGGCGGCGGCGACCGTGCTGGCCGCGGTGGCCCGCCGGCGCGACGAGGGGGGCGGCTGGCACGGGGAGCTCTCCCTCGCCCGGACGGCGCACGAGCTGCTCGCCCTGCCGCGGCGGGCACCGGAGGACGGCGAGCCGGCCGACCCGGCGCGGTACCTGCTCTCCCTGCCCTCGCCCGAGGGCACGGTGACGGTGGTGGCACCGCCGGGATCGCCGCCGTGGCGGACCGCCGCCGCGTTCGGCGTCCGCCCGTCGTGGCATGCCTAGCGGACTGGCAGTCCCCGTCCAGCTCCCTCACAGGGCACGCGGCCACGCTGGTGGTCGCTGGGGAGAGAACGGGTAGGAGCACCCGTCACCACGCCACCCCCGGCGAACCGGGGACCGGCTCGAGGGCGTCGGTCCCCGCCGGGACGCGGAGCCCGCCATCCCCCGTTGTGCCGGGTTCCGCGTCCCCCTCGACCCGGCGCGCCGGCGCTTCCCCTTCGTCGGCGCGCCGGCGCACGGGTCGACAGCTGCCCCACGGTCGGGTCCAGGCCTCGTCGGACCCCGATCGAACCCGCACCGGAGGCCCAGGCTCCGCACAGCCGCGCGGCCGAGGCTCGTCCCCGAGCGGCCCAACCGGGGCCGGGGAGGAGAGGAGGCCCCGATGGGCACCAGGACGAGCGAGGGCCGGATCCGGCGGCGCATGCGGATGCGGACGCTGACCCCGCCGGCGGACCCCGACCTCCCGGCCGACCTGGCCGGGGCCGTGGCGGCCGCCGCGCTCGACGAGCACCCGGGCGCGACGGTCGACCGGGTCGAGGTCGACTCCGCCGGGCTGTACACGGCGTTCCTGGTCACCGCCTACGGCGAGGACGTCGTCGTCCAGGTCGACCGGGACCTCACGGTCCTGGGCTGGCTGGCGTTCCCGCGCTGACCCGCCAGTCCGGCGGGTCGGCGGGCTGCAGCGCGGGGTCGTCGGCGGCGAGCGTGCGCACCGGGCCGGGCGGGGTGCGCGGCCCCTCGAAGCGGACCGTCACCCGTCCCAGCCCCCGGCCCCACACCCAGCCGGGGCCGAGCTCGTCGTGCCGCACGTCCTGCCCCGGCCACCACCGGCTCTCGGCGGCCGGAGCGGGTTCCTCGGCCGGCGTGGGCGCCTCGGCGGGGACGTCCTCGGCGAGGTCGGCCGGCTCGTCGTCGGCCGCGAACAGGTCGCCCTGCGCGTAGAGCGACAGCCCGGAGACCCCGACGCCGAGCAGGCGCAGCCCGCCCCCGGCGCCGGCCTCGGTGAGCAGCCGGCGGGCGATCGAGGCGATGACCCGGACGTCGTCGGTGGGCTGCGGCAGCGTCTGCGAGCGGGTCTGCGTGGTGAAGTCGTAGCGGCGCAGCTTGAGCGTCACCGTCCGCCCCGCGTAGGCCGACGCGTGCAGGCGGGCGGCCACCCGCGCGGCCATGGCGTCGATCTCCCGGCCGAGGACGGCGAGGTCGGTGAGGTCCCGCTCGAAGGTCTCCTCCTGCGAGATCGACTTGGCCTCGCGCTCGGCGACCACCGGCCGGTCGTCCTCGGCGCGGGCCAGCGCGTACAGCCCCGCCCCGTGCGCCCGGCCGGCCAGTGCCACCAGGTCCGGCAGGGACTTCGCGGCCAGGTCGGCCACGGTGCGCACCCCGACCTGCCGCAGCCGCTCCGCGGTCGCCGGGCCCACGCCGCCCAGCCGGGTCACCGGCAGCGGGTGCAGCACGTCCAGCTCGCCGCCCGGGGGGACGACGACCAGCCCGTCGGGCTTGTCCAGGTCGGAGCCGATCTTGGCCATGAGCTTCGACGAGCCGATGCCCACCGACCCGGTCACCCCGCCGGTGGCCTCGGCGATCCGCTCCTTGAGCCGGCGGCCGAGCGCGGTCACGCCGTCCACCGAGAGGTCGTGGCCCGGGCCGGCGGCGAGGTCGACGTAGGCCTCGTCCAGCGAGGCCGGCTCCACCAGCGGGGAGAGCTCCCGCAGCAGCTCCATGACGACGTCGGAGGTCCGGCGGTAGGCGGCGAACCGGCCGCCGAGGAACGCCGTCCCGGGCGGGCAGCGGCGCCGGGCCTCGGCGGTCGACATCGCCGACCGGGCCCCGTACGCGCGCGCCTCGTAGGACGCCGTCGCCACCACGCCGCGCCCGCCCACGCCGCCGACCACCACCGGCCGCCCGCGCAGGGACGGCTTGTCGCGCTGCTCGACCGCGGCGAAGAAGGCGTCGAGGTCCAGGTGGAGGATGCTCGCCTCCCGCCGCACGCCCCACCTCCTCGCTGTCGCCGGCCGCTCCCCATGGTCGCCCGTCCTCCGAGCGGGTGAGTGCGGACGGGTCGGTGCCGGATCCGGTTGATCATCTCCCGCGTGGCTGCGACTGTCGGGGCCCACACCGACAGGGAGGAGCAGCGTGGCGGGAGTCCTCCTCGTCGTGGGTGCGATCGGCCTCGGCGTCCTCCTGCTGTCCCTGCTCGTCGGCGAGTTCGGCCATCTCGCCGGGGACGCCGACGGCCCGTTCTCCGTCCCGGCGCTGGCGGCGCTGGTCGGCGGGGTGGGCTTCGGCGGCGCCGCGGCCGCGTCCGTGCTGCCCGACGGGCTCCCGGACGCCGGCCGGCTGCTCGCCGCGCTGGCCATCGGGACAGCGGTGGCGATCCCGCTCGCGTGGGGCGCGATCCGGCTCTCCCGCGCGCTGCGGGACATGCCGACCACCGAGACCCTCACGAGGGCCCACCTGGTCGGCCGGCAGGGCGTCGTGGTGTCCGCCGTCCCGATCGGGGGACTCGGTGAGGTGCGCCTGACCGTCGCCGGCCAGCAGCTCAAGTACGCCGCGCGCAGCGACGTCCCGCTGCCCGCGGGCACGCCCGTGTACGTCGTCGAGGCGCTCAGCGAGACCGCCGTGCAGGTGGTCTCGACCGCGCCCGACCCCCTGCCCGAGACCGGAGGCCAGAACCCGTGGACCTGACCCTGCTCATCGCCATCGGCGGCATCGCCGTCCTGGTGCTCCTGATCGTGGTGCTGGTCCTGTCCCGCATCAAGGTCGCCGGGCCCAACCAGGCGTTCATCGTGACCGGCCGCCAGGGGCGCGAGGTCACCAGCGCCTCGGGGCTGACCTCCCGCGACGCGTCGGGCCAGAAGGTGGTCATGGGGGCCAGCGTCTTCGTCCTGCCGGTGGTGCAGAAGCTGCACACGATGGACCTGTCCAGCCGGCGCATCCCGGTCGGCATCCGCGGCGCGGTGTCCAAGCAGGGCGTCAAGTGCGACCTGGAGGGCGTGGCCATCGTCAAGGTCGGCGGCTCCGAGGACTCCATCCGCGCCGCCGCGCAGCGGTTCCTCAACCAGCAGGAGGGCATCGACACCTTCACCTCGGAGGTGCTGGCCGGTGCGCTGCGCTCCATCGTCGGCCGGCTGACGATCGAGGAGATCATCCGCGACCGGGCCGCGTTCGCCTCCGCCGTCGCCGAGGAGGCCGAGTCCTCGCTCACCGGGCAGGGGCTGGTGCTCGACACCTTCCAGCTGCAGGACATCCAGGCCGAGGGCAGCTACCTGGCCGACCTCGGCCGGCCCGAGGCGGCGCGGGTGCTCAAGGAGGCCAGCATCGCCGAGGCCCGGGCCCGGCAGGCCGCGCAGCAGGAGCAGCTGCTCGCCGACGAGGCGATCGCCGTCGCCCAGCGGCAGCTCGCGCTGCGCCAGGCGGAGATCACCGCCGAGACCGACGCGGCCAAGGCCCGCGCGGCCGCCGCCGGACCGCTGGCCCAGGCCGCGCAGGACCAGGCGATCCTCACCGAGCAGGAGAAGGTCGCCGTCCGGACGGCGGCGCTGACCGAGCGCCAGCTCGACACCCAGGTCCGCCGGCCCGCCGACGCGCAGCGGTACAAGGTCGAGCAGGAGGCCGAGGGCCGCAAGAACGCCGCGATCCTCGCCGCCGAGGCCCAGCGGCAGGGCACGATCGCCGCCGCCCAGGCCGCCGCGGAGCAGGCCAAGCTCTCCGGTGAGGGTGAGCGGGCCCGCCGGTCGGCACTGGCCGAGGCCGAGGCGATCGAGGGCGCCAAGCGCGGTGAGGCCGAGCGGCTGCGCCGGCAGGCCATCGCCGACGCCGTCGAGCGGGAGGGCGCCGCGGAGGCGGCCGCCATCCTCGCCCGCGGCCAGGCGGAGGCCGAGGCGCTCGACGCCCGCTCGGAGGCGTTCGCCAAGTACGGCGAGGCGGCGGTCCTCGAGATGCTCGTGAAGGTGCTGCCCCAGGTGGTGCAGGCGGCCGCGGCCCCGCTGTCGAGCGTGGACAAGATGACCGTCATCTCCGCCGACGGCGCCGGCTCCCTCGGCCGCTCGGTGGCCGCGAACGTGGCGCAGGGGCTGCAGCTGTCCGGCGACCTCACCGGGGTGGACGTCGCGGCGCTGCTGCGGCGGCTCGGGGGCGCGGGCGGTGCCGTGGCCGGGGGTGGCAGCGCACCGGCGACCAACGGCGCAACGGCCGCCGACGGCGCGGCCACCCGGATCCCGATCGTGCCGGCGGACGGGCAACCGCCGGCGAGCTGACCGGGCCGGTCGGGGGTTCCCCGGCCGGGCCCGTCGGGTCGGGGTCAGATCGGGTCCGGCCAGCTCTCCCGCTCGTGCGCCGCGCGCCAGAACTCCAGCTCGTAGCGGGTGGCGACGGTGAAGGCGCGCAGCATGGCCGGCTGCGTGCCGGGCGCCTCGCCGGCGGCCGCGTCGACCAGCGCGCGGGCGGTGCGCGCGGCCTCCTGGAACCCCGGGGCGTCGTAGGCGGCGACCCAGCGCAGGTACGGGTGTCCGGGGACGAGCGCCGCGGTCCGCGCCAGGCGCGCGCCGACGTCGGCGTACACCCAGTAGCAGGGCAGCGCGGCAGCGGCGGCGACCGCGTACGGAGCCGTCGCCGCCGCGGCCACCAGGTAGGAGACGTAGGCCAGGCAGGTCGGTGAGGGCACCGGGTCGCCGCCCGGCCGGTCGGCCGGGGGCAGCTCCGCGGCGAGCAGGTCGGCGTGCAGTTGGCGCTCGACGGTCGCGGTCGTGGCCGCCGAGGTCGCCCAGAAGGACGCGGCGGCCGAGTCCGGGGCGCGGGTGGCGAGCAGGGCCAGCGCCCGGGCGTAGTCCGCGAGGTAGAGCGCGTCCTGCTCCAGGTAGTGCCGGAACGTGGCCGGGGCCAGCGCGCCGGAACCCAGCTCGGCGAGGAAGGGGAGGTCGTCGATGGCCGCGCGCAGGCCGGCCGTCGCGGCCCAGGCGCGCTCGGTGAACGGGGCTTCGGCGTCCCCGTGAGCGTTCGCGGCGGCGCTCACGACGGCCAGATCCCGGCGAAGTGGTGCACCGGCCCGTGCCCCGACCCGATGCCCAGGCCGGCCCCGGCGACCAGCGCGGCGTGCAGGTAGTCGCGCGCCGGGTCGACCAGCCGCGCCCAGTCGTCGGTGCGCCCGCGGGCGGCGAGCGCGGCGAGGGCCGAGGACAGCGTGCAGCCGGTGCCGTGCGTCGCCGTCGTCCGCACCCGGGGGCGGCGGCTCACGGTGACGGCGCCCGCGGTGGCCAGCACGTCGACGCTCTCCTCCCCGCCGAGGTGGCCGCCCTTGAGCAGCACCGCCCGCGGGCCGAGGGCCAGCAGCGCGGTGGCCTGCCCGGGGAGGTCGTCGACGCTCGTCGCCGGCGCCGCGTCGAGCAGCGCCGCCGCCTCGGGCACGTTGGGCGTGACGAGGTCGGTGACCGGCAGCAGGTCGGTGCGGACGGCGTCCACCGCGGCGTCGTCGATGAGCCGGTCGCCGCTGGTCGCCACCATCACGGGATCACAGACCACCGGGCCCGCCCGGCGGTCGGCCAGCACCCGCGCCACGGTCCGGACCACCTCCGCGCTGCCCAGCATGCCGAGCTTGGTGGCGTGCACCTCGACGTCGTCGAGCAGGGTCTCGAGCTGCGCGGCGACGAACGCCGCCGGCACCGGGTGGACGCCGGTGACCCCGCGGGTGTTCTGCGCGGTGAGCGCGGTCAGCACCGCCGTCCCGTACGCACCCAGGGCGCTGAAGGTCTTCAGGTCGGCCTGGATGCCGGCGCCGCCGCTCGGGTCGCTGCCCGCGACGGTGAGCGCGACCGGAACGCCGCTCGTGCTGCCTGGTTCGCTCCCGCGGGGCGCTCCGCTCCTCGCTCGTTCCTCGCTGCCGGGCTTCCGCCCCTGTCCGCTCATCGGTGGACCCCCACCGAGCGGCCCGCGTCGATCCGCGCCCGCAGCTCCCGGGCGGCGGCCGCGGGGTCGGGCGCGGCGCAGATCGCCGAGACGACGCAGATCCCGTCCACCCCGGTCGCCGCCACCTCCGCCGCCCGGCTGGCGTCGATCCCGCCGATCGCGACGGCGACCAGCCCCGCCGAGCGGGCGGCAGCCGCGAGCTCCCGGGTGCCCGACGGCCCCAGGCCGGGAGCCGCGTCGGGCTTGGTCGGCGTCGCCCACACCGGGCCGATGCCGACCAGGTCCACGATGCCCGGAGGCAGGGCCAGCGCGGCGTGCAGGTCCGCGGCGCAGGTGACGCTCAGCCCCAGCGGCGCGCCGGGGCCCAGCAGCCGCCGGACCTCGGCCGGCGGGAGGTCGTCCTGGCCGACGTGCACGCCCGCGCGGGCCAGCAGGGCGACGTCGACCGCGTCGTTGACCACGACCGCGACGTCGGGCCGGTCGGCCAGCGCGGCCTGCACGGCCCGGGTGAGGGCGAGCAGCTGCCGCCGGGACGCCGTCTTGTCGCGCACCTGGACGGCGGTGACGCCGCCGGCCACCGCGGCGCGGACGACGTCGGCGACCGGCCGGGGCCGGGCAAGCCCGGTGTCGGTGACCAGGTAGAGGGTCGGGTCGAACCCGTTCACCGCTCCTCCCGCACGTCCGCCCGGCTCAGGGACTCCCCGTCGAGGGCGTCGAGGGCGTCGAGCCAGGCCGGGGCGAAGGTGCCGGGCCCGTCGGCGACGTCGGCGGCGACCTCGGCGGCCAGCGCCACGTGCGCGTGCGCGGCCACGACGCCGGTCAGCGGGTCGTCGCAGACGGCGAGGTAGGCGGCGACCAGGGCGCCCAGCGCGCAGCCGGCGCCGGTGGTGCGGGTGAGCAGGACCGAACCGCCGCCCACCCGCACGGTCCGCCGTCCGTCGGTGACCAGGTCCACCTCGCCGCTGACCGCGACCACTCCCCCGGTGCGCCGGGCCAGGTCGAGGGCGGCCTCGGCCGCGGCGTCGGTGCTGTGGGTGCTGTCCACCCCGCGGCCGCCGGTGCCGGCCCCGGCCAGCGCCAGGACCTCGGAGGCGTTGCCCCGGACGGCGGTGGGTATCAGCTCGACCAGCTCGGCGGCCAGCGCCGTCCGGTAGGCCAGCGGACCGACCGCGACCGGGTCGAGCACCCACGGCGTCCCGGCCGCGCCGGCGGAGCGGGCCGCCAGCCGCATGGCCTCGGCGGTGCGCTCGTGCACCGTGCCGACGTTGACCAGCACCGCCGAGGCGACCGCGGCGAAGTCCCCGGCCTCCTGCGGTGCGTCCACCATCGCCGGTGCCGCGCCGGCGGCCAGCAGGGCGTTGGCCGTCATCGTCTGGACGACGGTGTTGGTCAGGCAGTGCACCAGCGGTGCAGCGGTGCGCAGCTCCTCGCGGGCCGCGCGCAGGTCGATGGCTCCCACGCCGTGACATCCCTTCGCCAGTACGAACTGGAGCAGGTTCGACGGGTGTGCTCTCAGCCCCGGGCGGGGGCACCCCGTGCCACTTGCGGTCCCGAACCTAACAACGTCACGGGCGGAAGTCCTGCGGCGCCGACTGGCGGGTTGCCGTGGTCCGAGCGCGCCGGGAGGCACGGGAACTCGCCACTCGGCGCCGCGCGGCCTCCCGGACGCTCAGTCGTTCCCGGTGAGCGCGGTCGAGGGCAGCCAGTCGGCGTCGAGCAGCTCGGCGATCTCCTGCAGGGACGACGTGTCCGCGCCCGCGGTCGAGCCGCTGACCGCCAGCCGCTCCACCATCACCCGCGCCACCTGCTCCTCCACGGTGTCCTCGGCGAAGGCGACCCGCCACGGCGAGACCTGCCCGTCGCGGTGGGTGCGGCCGGTGACCTGGCGGGCCTGGATGCCGGAGAACCGCGGCTGGTGGAACAGCCCGACCCGCGGCGTGGCCGAGGCGTGCGTCCCGGCGGGCAGCAGCTCGCCGGCGTGCAGGCTGATCGACGCGGTCACCGTGAAGACGCACACCGGCGCGGCGCCGGTCTGGAACCGCAGCCGCTCGGCCTCGACGTCGAACCGGTCGCGGCCGTAGATGGCGGCCACGGCGACGCCCGAGTCCAGCAGCGCCTCCCGGATCGGGTCGGCCGCCGTCTCCACGAACTCCACCGAGACGGCGACCTGCCGCTCGGCCTCCACCTGGGCCTTGACCCAGTCGACGGTCGCCTGTGCGCGGATCAGCCCGGCCTTCTGCCGGAACCGCAGCAGCGCCGCCCGGCCCCGCGCGGTCTGCCGGCCGCGGCGGGCCAGCTGCATCTCGGCGCGGAACTCCTGCCACTCCGACTCGTAGGCGGCCCGCTCCGCCGGCGTCAGCGACACCGGCGTCCCCGTGACCGACACCGGGCCCCACGGCGCCGGGCGGTGCAGCGTCGCCGGCGGGTAGCCCTCGGCCAGCCAGTCCTGCAGCCGGGCGAGGTCGGCGCGGCGGCGGTCGGCGTCCTCGGTCCAGGTCCAGCCGTACCGGCCCCGTTCCACGTGGAACCCGTGCTCGGCGAGCTTCGCCGGCAGATCGGCCCACGCGCGCAGTGGCTCGCCGTGCCGCTGGGCGAACTGCGGCGCCAGGTAGGGCAGCTCCAGCGGCGTGTGCGCGGGGGTGGCGGTGGCCGCGATGACGAACGGCGCGTCCTTCACCCGGCCGGCACCGGAGACCGCCTTCCAGTGCTTCCACCGCTGCGTCGTCGTGTGCCGCACCATGTGCGCCTCGTCGGCGATGACGACGTCGAACCGGAGCTTGGCGACCTTCGCCAGCCGGTCCCACGTGGTCACGCACCAGCGCAGGCCGCCGTCGCCGAAGCCGGCGATCGACCGCGTCCAGTGCGGGATGGTGATCGCCGCCGGGCGGTCCGCGACCACCAGCACCGTGCGGCCGCCGCGCTGCGCCACGACCTCGCGGGCGGCCAGGACGGCGGTGCCGGTCTTGCCCACGCCGGGGTCGTCACCGAGCAGGAAGACCCGGTGCCCGGCCTTCGCCGACGCGGCGATCGCGGCCGCACCGGTGAGCTGCTCGTCGCGCGGCTGCATGGGGCGGCCGGTGGGGACCGGGCGCGGCGTGGCGTTGAGCTCGTCCTCGAGGAAGCGCTCGAACGTGTACGGCGGCGGGTCGTAGGGCGCCAGCTCCGGCGGCAGTTCGCGGCCGACGTACACGTGGGCCTGCAGGTCCGGGCGCCACTGGGCCCCGGGCGCCGGCGCGCGGAACGGGACGGCGAGCACCCACACCCGCTCCCCCGGGCCGGCGACCGGGCGCTCCGGCGCCGGCTTCGCGGTGCGGCGGGCCGGTGCCGCGCGGCGGGCGGCGGTGCTGGTGGTCGTGCTGCGGGTGGTGGTCGAGCGGCTCTGGCTGGTCGACCGGGCTGTGCGGCGACGCCGTCCGGGCATGGGTGTGCTCCCCCTCCGTCGGCGCGGACGCCGACCGGTGTCTTCGTCGGCCGTCGACGGTAGGTGGGGCGGACGACGGGATCTGGTGGAATCGCCGGGTGACGGAGAACTCCGAGGAACGGCTGCACGCCCGGACGCTGGGCGAGCGCGGCCCGCGGGTGGTCTTCGTGCACGGCCTGTTCGGTCAGGGCAAGAACTGGACGACGGCCGCGAAGGGCCTCTCCGGCGACCACCGGGTGACCCTCCTGGACCTGCCCAACCACGGGCACTCGCCGTGGACCGAACGGGTCGACTACCTCGACATGGCGGGGATGGTCGCCGACGAGCTGCGGTCGTTCGCCGAACCGGTCACCCTCGTCGGGCACTCGATGGGCGGCAAGGTGGCGATGCAGGTCGCGGTGCGGCACCCGGAGCTGCTGCGCGCGCTGGTCGTCGTCGACATCTCCCCCACCGAGTACCCGGTGTCCGGCGGACGCACCGACGACCCCGACGAGGAGGCCTCCCCCTTCGCCGCGTACATCGCCGCCATGCGCGCGCTGGACCTCGGCGCGCTGAGGACCCGCGAGGACGCCGACGCCGCGCTGCGCACCGTCGTCCCCAGCCGGATGGTCCGCTCCTTCCTGCTGCAGAGCCTGGTCCGCGAGGGCCTCGGTGCGGACGGCGGATGGCGCTGGCGGCTGAACCTGGAGCTGCTGGAGCGCGACCTCGGGGAGCTGCGCGGGTTCCCCGAGCCGCCCCCGGGCGCCCGCTACGACGGTCCGGTGCTGTGGATCGCGGGCGCGAACTCGCACTACGTGCTCCCCGAGGACCGCGCGCGGATGGAGGAGCTGTTCCCCGCCACCCGGCTGGTGCGGGTCAAGAACGCCGGACACTGGGTCCACTCGGAGCAGCCGCAGGTGTTCCTGGAGACGCTGAAGCGGTTCCTGGAGCGCGTCGAGGGCTGAGCCGGCCGCGGTGCAGCCCAGCGCCCGGCGCGGGTGCGGCGCGCGCCCCGGGGCAGGCGCCGGACCGGCACCGGTCGCGCCGGGGGTGCCCGGCGGGCCAGGATCGGCACATGACCGACCCCCGCGCCGGACAGCCGGCCCGGCCGAGCGACCTCATCGACGTGGCCTCGCTGGTCACCGCCTACTACACGCGGGAACCCGACCCGGCGGACCCGGCGCAGCAGGTGGCGTTCGGCACCTCCGGCCACCGGGGGTCCGCCTTCGACGCCGCGTTCAACGAGGCGCACATCCTCGCCACCACGCAGGCGATCTGCGAGTACCGGGCGGCCCAGGGATACGACGGTCCGCTGTTCCTCGGCCGGGACACCCACGCGCTGTCCGAGCCGGCCTGGGCCAGCGCGCTGGAGGTGCTCGTCGCCAACGACGTGACGGTCCTGGTCGACGCCGCCGACCGGTACACGCCCACGCCGGCGCTGAGCCACGCCATCCTCACCGCCAACGCCGGCCGCACGTCGGGGCCGGCCGACGGCATCGTGGTCACGCCGTCGCACAACCCGCCCCGCGACGGCGGCTTCAAGTACAACCCGCCGTCCGGCGGCCCCGCGGACACCGACGCGACGAAGACCATCGCCGACCGCGCCAACGCGCTGCTCCGCGCCGGGCTGGACGGCGTCCAGCGGATCCCCTTCACCCGGGCGCGGGCGGCGGCGCAGAGCCACGACTTCCTCGGCGCCTACGTCGACGACCTGCCGAACGTGCTCGACCTCGACGCCGTCCGGGACGCCGGGGTGCAGATCGGCGCCGACCCGCTGGGCGGGGCGAGCGTCGACTACTGGGGTGCGATCGCCGAGCGGCACCGCCTCGACCTCACCGTGGTCAACCCGCTGGTCGACCCCACCTGGCGGTTCATGACCCTGGACTGGGACGGCAAGATCCGCATGGACTGCTCCTCGCCGAGCGCGATGGCCTCGCTCATCGGCAAGCGCGCCGACTACGCGATCGCCACGGGCAACGACGCCGACGCCGACCGGCACGGCATCGTCACCCCCGACGGCGGGCTGATGAACCCCAACCACTTCCTCGCCGTGGCGATCTCCTACCTGTTCTCCCACCGGCCCGAGTGGGGCCAGGACACCGCCGTCGGCAAGACGCTGGTCTCGTCGTCCCTCATCGACCGGGTGGTGGCCGGGCTGGGCCGGCGGCTGGTGGAGGTGCCGGTCGGGTTCAAGTGGTTCGTCCCGGGCCTGCTCGACGGGTCGGTCGGGTTCGGCGGCGAGGAGTCGGCCGGCGCGTCGTTCCTGCGCCGGGACGGCCGCGTCTGGACGACGGACAAGGACGGCATCCTGCTCGCGCTGCTGGCCAGCGAGATCCAGGCGGTGACCGGCCGCTCGCCGTCCCAGCTGCACGCCGAGCTGACCGCGGAGTACGGGGAGTCCGCCTACGCCCGCGTCGACGCCCCGGCGTCCCGGGAGGAGAAGGCCCAGCTGGCCAAGCTCTCACCCGAGGACGTCACCGCCACCGAGCTGGCCGGGGAGCCCATCACCGCCAAGCTCACCCGGGCGCCCGGCAACGACGCCGCGATCGGCGGCCTCAAGGTGGTCACCGAGAACGCCTGGTTCGCCGCCCGGCCGTCGGGCACCGAGGACGTCTACAAGGTGTACGCGGAGTCGTTCAAGGGTCCCGACCACCTGGCGCAGGTGCAGGAGGAGGCGCGCGCCGTCGTCAGCGCGTCCCTCGGCGGCTGAGTCCCGCCCGGGCCGAGCGGCGGTTTCCGGGGAAACCGGCGACGATCGGGGGATGGCTGCGCAACTCGACGTGGTGGACCTGGTGCGGGAGCTCGTCAGCCGGACGACGATCTCGGGGGACGCGGCCGCGCAGCGTGACCTCCTGGGCGCGCTCACCGACGTGCTCCGCGAGCGCGCCCCGCACCTGCAGGTGACCGAGGGCCGCGACCGCGACCACCCCTGGACCCTGCTGCGGACGCCGGCCGACCCCGACCGGCCGAACCTGCTGCTGGCCTGCCACGTCGACACCGTGCCGGTGCCCGACCCCGCCGCCTGGCAGCGCGACCCCTTCGGCGCCGACCTCGACCAGGGCCGGGTGTGGGGCCGGGGCGCCAGCGACATGAAGGCCGGGGTGGTGGCCGCGGCCGCGGCGCTGGCGGCCGCCGACCCGCAGACGCCGGTGGCGCTGCTGCTCACCAGCGACGAGGAGATCGGCTCCAAGGGCGCCGCGGCCGCGGCCGCCGCGGTCGCCGACCAGTCGGTGGGGGCGGTCATCGTCCCCGAGGCGACCGGCAACGAGGTCGTCCTCGGGCACAAGGGCGCGCTGTGGCTGGCCGCCCGGACGGCGGGCCGGGCCGCGCACGGCAGCACGCCCGAGCGGGGGCACAACGCCGTCCTGGACCTCGTGGCGGTCCTCGGGCGGGCCGGGGGTGCGCTGCCGCTGCGCAGCGACGGGTTCCTCGGCACCGAGACGTGGAACCCGGGCGTGGTCACCGGGGGCACCGTTCCCAACGTCGTCCCCGACCGCGCCGAGGCCGTCATCGACATGCGCACCGTTGCCGACGGCGCACCGCTCCTGGCGTGGTGGCGCGACCAGCCGGAGGTGGCCGACGTGGAGGTCCGGGTGGACCTGCCGCCGGTCGGCACCCCCGCCGACGACCCGTGGGTCGCCTCGCTGCCCGCGACCGTGCGGCCCACGCCGGCCACCTACTTCACCGACGCGTCGGTGCTCGGCCAGGTGGTCGGTGGCGCACCCATCGTCGTGTGGGGGCCGGGCACGCCCGCGGTGATGCACGCCGTCGACGAGTACGTGGAGCTCGCCGAGCTGGAGCAGGCCGCGGCGGTGTTCTCCGACGTCGTCACCCGTTGGCGGGGGTGACGGCCCGCGCCTGCACGTCGGCAGCACCGGTCGGCTGCAGACTGGCCGCATGCACGGGGACCGATGGGAGCACGGCTGGGACGCGGTCCCGCCGGGACAGCAGTCGACGCCGGCGGGCCACGGACAGCCTCCGGGGCACGTCCCAGCCGGCTACGGACCGCCGCCGCCCTCCGTGCGTGTCCCCGGCCACGACCCGTCGGCGTCCTACGGCCCTCCACCGACGTGCGGCCCTCCACCGACGTACGGCCCCCCGACGGCGTACGGCCCTCCGACGGCGTACGGCCCTCCACCGGCGTACGGCCCCCCGCCGTCCTACGGCCCTCCACCGGGACACGGTCCCGGCTGGGGGTGGTCGCCGGCAGCAGTGGCGTGGCCTGATGGGCCGGCGCGCCCCGGCGTGGCCACCGCGGCGATCGTCCTCGGGTTCGTCACCGGCGGGCTGACCGCGCTGGCCTCCCTGTTCTTCCTGGTCGCCGTGGCCTCCGGCGGGAACGATCCGGTCACGGTGCTCCTCCTGCTCGGTCTGCCCTGCGCCGTGGGACTGATCGCCGGGGCGGCCCAGTTGCTGCAGCGCCGTACGCCGACCCTGCTGTTCGGGTCCGCGGTGGCCGCGGTCGCGGTGCTGCTGCTGACGCTCGTGACGGGCTGGGTTGCGTTCGACGACGGCGACGACCGGGTGGGGGTGACGGTGTTCCTGCTGCTGGCCGCGCCGCTACCGGTGCTCACCGCGGTCTACGCCCGGCTCCGCCGGGTGACCGGCTGGGCGGGAGCAGCCGCCGGGTGACCGGCCGGGCGGGGCCGGGCTCGGGGTGAGCCTCGGGACGGGGCGCAGCCACGCGCGGGTGCGCGACCCGTCAGCGGCGGCGGGCGGCCTTGTCGGCGTACATGGCCTCGTCGGCCTCCCGCACCAGCAGCTCGAAGGCCAGCTCCGGGTCGGTGCCGCCGCCCACCGTGCCGATCCCGATGCTCATGCCGAGCGGGATGGTCACCGCGTCCAGCCGCAGGGGCTCGGTGGCGGTGTGCCGCAGCCGGTCGGCCAGCGCCTCGGCGTCCTCGCGCTCGCTGTTCTCGCAGACGATGCTGAACTCGTCCCCACCGACGCGGGCGGCGGTGTCGCTGGCCCGCAGCACCGACGTCAGCCGCTCGGCGAAGGCGATGAGGACGGCGTCGCCGACCGGGTGGCCGTACTGGTCGTTGATCTCCTTGAACCCGTCGAGGTCGATGCCGAGCACGCAGGTGGGGGTGCGCTCCCGGTGCCCGCGCTCCAGCGCGTGGCGCAGCCGGTCGCCGAACAGGATCCGGTTGGGCAGGCCGGTGAGCGGGTCGTGCAGCGAGCGGTGGACCAGCGCGGCCTCCAGCTCCTTGCGCTCGGTGATGTCCTCGACGATCGCCACGACGTGCGGCGGGTCGCCCTCCGGCGACGCCTCCACCCACGACGACGTGACCTGCACCGGCACCACGCTGCCGTCCTGGCGCACCAGGCGGGTCTCGTGGCGCATCGTCCGGCGCCGCTCGACCAGCTCGGTGTAGGCCTCGGCCGTGGACATCGCGTCCTCGGGGTGGATGAGCTCGAGCACCGAGCAGCCGTAGAGGTCGTCGGTGCTCCGGCCGAGCATCGCGGCGAAGGCGGGGTTGGCGTCGACGAGCAGGCCGGACGGCGTGGCGAGGACGATGCCCATCGGGGCGTTGGCGAACGCGCTCCGGCGATCCGCCGGGGGGAGCGTGCCGGCCACGTTCGTCACATCCCACCTCCCTGCCGCACATTCTGCGCAGATCATGGGCGAATCGCTGCAAGTCCTCAGTCTGGGATGCCCCGTCCGGTTCCACGTGGAACCTCGCCGCGGGGCAGGATGGGGCTGCACCTGACCGCGCGAGGAGAGGGCTGCCGTGAACGAGTTCGACCTGGTGCTGCCGGCCGCCGTCGACGTCCGCGAGGTGGGCATGCGCGACGGGCTGCAGCTCGAGGCGCCGGTGCCGCTGGAGGCCAAGCTGCGGATGCTGGAGGCCCTGGTCGCGACCGGTGTGCGGCGGATCGAGGCGACCTCCTTCGTCTCGCCGAAGGCGGTACCCGCGCTGGCCGACGCGGACGCGGTCGCCGCCGAGCTCTCCCGGTGGGGCGGGGTCCACTGGTCGGCCCTGGTCGCCAACCCGCGCGGCGCGACCCGGGCGGTGGACGCCGGCGTGCCGAACCTGGAGTACGTCGTCTCGGCCTCCGACGGGCACAGCCGGGCCAACGCCGGGCGCTCCACCGCCGAGGCGGTCGGCGCCGTGGCGGAGATCGCCGGCCTCGCCCACGGCGCGGGCGGCTCGCTGGAGGTCATCATCGCCACCGCCTGGGACTGCCCGTTCGACGGCCGCACCCCGATCGGCCGGACGGTCGACGTCGCGCGGGCCGCGGTCACGGCCGGCGCCGACCAGCTCTGCCTCGGCGACACCATCGGGACGACGACGCCGCTGCGGGTGGTCCAACTGCTGGACGCCGTCCGCCGCGCCTGTCCCGGCGTCCCGGTCGGCGTCCACTTCCACGACACCCGCGGCACCGGCCAGGCCAACGCGCTGGCCGCCGTCCAGGCGGGGGTCACCCAGCTGGACTCGTCGGTCGGCGGCCTCGGCGGCTGCCCGTTCGCTCCCGGCGCGAGCGGCAACATCGCCACCGAGGAGCTGGTCTACATGCTCGAGGAGTCCGGCGTGCGCACCGGGCTGGACCTCGACGCCGTCCTGGTCGCCGCGCGGGTGACCGAGGACGTCGTCGGCCACGAGCTGCCCAGCTCGCTGTACCGCGCCGGCGGCCGCTCGGTCCCCCGCGACGCCGCGGCCGTCGGCTGACCCCGCGACTGACGCCTGACGGAAGACCGGCGGCCGGATCCGGGCCGCCGTGGTTGGCTGGGGTCATGAGCGACGCGGGGTCCGGGGCGGAGGGCGCGGTCGAGGTCATCGACCCGCTGGTCATGCGGGAGGTCCTCGGGCACTTCGCCTCCGGGGTCACCGTGGTCACCGCGCTCGCCGACGACGGCCCGGTCGGCTTCACCTGCCAGTCGTTCAGCTCGCTGTCGCTGGACCCGCCGCTGGTGGTGTTCGCGCCCGCCCGCACCTCGCGCACCTGGCCGCAGCTGCGGGACATCGGCCGGTTCTGCGTCAACGTCCTCGCCGAGGACCAGCACGACCTGTCCAGCGCCTTCGCCCGCTCCGGGGCGGACAAGTTCTCCGGCGTGCACTGGCGGCCGAGCCGGCAGGGGCAGCCGGTGCTCGACGACGTCGTGGCCTGGATCGACTGCGAGCTGTGGGCCGAGTACGACGGCGGCGACCACACCCTCGTCGCCGCGCGCGTGCTCGACCTCGGCGCCGACGGTGGCCGGCGTCCGCTGCTGTTCCACCGCGGCGCCTACGGCCTGCTCGCGGGCACCGACGGCTGACCGGTCCCGGCCGGGCACCGGAACCGGAGCCGGCCGGGACGTCAGCAGAACCGGACGGCGATCAGCGCGACGTCGTCCCGGCCGTCCAGGGACACGGCGACCGCCGCGTCGCACAGCTGCCGGGGTGAGGCGTCCCGCGGCGCGGCGGCGACCCGGGTGACCAGCTCGGCCAGGCCCTCGTCGAGGTCGGTGCCCGGGCGCTCGATCAGCCCGTCGGTGTAGCCGAGCAGCGTCATCCCCGAGGGGACGTCGAGGGACGTCGACGGCCGCCGCACGCTGCCGTCGGCGCCGATCAGCAACCCGGCCACCTCCTCGAGGACCCGGACCGTGCCGTCCGGCGCGCGCAGGAGCGGCGGCGGGTGACCGGCGCTGGCCAGGTGCACCCGCCACGGCGCCCCGGGCGTGGCCGGCGGCTCCGCCCGCGCGTAGACCAGCGTGGCCATGGACGCCACGCCCAGCCCCTGCACCAGCCGGTCGACCCGGGCGAGGACGGCGCCCGGGTCGGGGTCGGGCGCCTCCCACACGCAGGCCCGGATGAGCCCGCGCAGGTGCCCCATCGCCGCCGCGGCGGCGATGTCGTGGCCGACGACGTCGCCGATGACCATGCCGACCGACCCGTCGGGCAGGTGCAGCAGGTCGTAGAAGTCACCGCCCACGTCGGCGGCCTCCGACGCACTGACGTAGTGCGCGGCCGACTCGACGGCCGGGATGTCCGGCAGCTGCGGCAGCAGGGAGCGCTGCAGGGTGTCGGCCACCGTGTGCTCCTGCTCGTAGAGGCGCACGTTGTCCATGGCCAGCGCCGCGCGGCGGGCGAGGTCCTCGGCGAGGTCGACGTCGTCCTGGTTGAACGGTCGCTCCGCCGCGGTGCGCCCGAGCAGGATCGCGCCCCGGGTCCGCCGTCGGGCGACCATCGGCACGGCCAGCAACGAGGCCCCGCCGATCCGGCCGAAGGCCTGCCGCGCCGCCTCGGTGGCGAACGCCCCGGCCGGGGACTCCTCGGCCTGCTGCACCACCACCGGGCGGGCCGTCGCGATGGTCCGGCGGGTCGGCGAGCCCTCCGGCAGGTGCGGGACGTGCGTCGTCTCGAGCAGCCGCAGCTCCTCCTCGCGTCCCTCGCGGTGCCGCCACGCCGTGCGCTCCACCGTGCCGGAGTCGTCGACGAGGGTGATGAACGCCCAGTCGGCGACCAGGGGCACGCACAGCCGGGCCAGCCGGTCGAGGAGGTCCCCGAGGTCGAGCGTGGCGATCAGCGTGCTCGTCGCCTCGGCCATGAGCGCCAGCCGGCTCTGCGCCCGCTCGGCCTCGACGCGGGCCCGTTCGGCGTCGGCCCGTGCCTGCTCGGCCGTCGCGCGGGCCAGCTCGGCCTCCCGGCGGGCAGTCTGTTCGGCCGCGAAGGCCGCCTCGCGCTCCCCCTCGACCCGCACGCGCTCGGTGACGTCGGTCTGCACGCCGACGAAGCTGACGAGGGACCCCTCGCCGTCGAAGACCGGGCTGATCGACAGCTGGTTCCAGAACGCCGTGCCGTCCGCGCGGTAGTTGAGCAGCGTCGTCGTGAGGGGGCGGCGCTCCTCGAGCGCCGCCCGGATCTCCCGGACCGCCGCGGCGTCGGTCGCCGGCCCCTGCAGGAAGCGGCAGTTGCGCCCGACCGCCTCCTCGTACCCGTAGCCGGTGATCCGGGTGAACGACGGGTTGACCCAGATCAGCGGGTTGTCCGGCTCGCGGGGGTCGGTGATCGTGAAGGCGATGTCGGTGGCGACGACGGCCCGCTCCCGCAGCGCCCGCAGGTACCGGTCGGGGTCGCCGTCGGCCGGGGCGCCGGGGTCGACCTCCAGGAACACCACCAGCGCGAGCTGCTGGTGGCTGGTGGGGTGGGACAGCGGGAACCCGGTCACCCAGAGCAGCTGGCCCAGGTCGCCGGACCCCTCCCCCGCGGCGGTGCCGCCGTCCGGCGCGCGGCGCACCGCCTCGCCGTTGACCGGCTGGCCCTGCGCCACGAGGGACAGGGGCCCGGAGGTGCTGGCCAGCGGCCGGCCGCCGAGGTCGGTCAGGCCCGCCGAGGTGCCCCAGGTGTCGATGTCCACGGGCAGCGCCACGTTGCCGGCCATGTCCACCGCGGCGGTGTTGGCGTAGGTGACCGCCCCGGCGCTCTGGTCGATCACGAGCACGGCGACCGGCACGTCGGCCAGGACGCCGGGGAGCGCCGCCGAGGCGGTGCCGGAGGACTCGTGCCGGGAGACCACGGCCGTCGCGGCGGTCACGATGCCGGCCTGCCCGATGTCGTCGATGTCGTCGTGGAGGGGAGGCACCTCGGGGAGGTCGTCCCGGTCGGCCGGCACGGGACGACAGTAACCGCGGCTCGTCGGTGTCGGCCAGCACCGGGACGCCGCTGACCTGCGGTTCCGTCGGTGCAGGTGTGGGCGGGCGTCGCGCGGGAACCCAGCGACGGGGCACGCCGTGCTCCAGGTGGAGGGAGACGATCGCCATGGGACTGCTCGACCGGCTCTTCGGCCGCCGCCGGCCCGGACACCAGTACGGCAGCGAGCACGGGTACGACGCGCCGCCGCCACCGCCCCGCGGCGGCTCGGACGACGAGCGCGCCATCGAGCGCTACCGCTACCTGCTGCGGACCGCGCCGCCGGACAAGATCGAGGAGGCGCACGCCGAGGCGTTCGCGCAGCTCAACCCGGAGCAGCGGCGGCAGGTCCTCGACCAGCTGGCCGCCGCGGGCGAGCAGGCGCGCGGCGACGACCCGCGCAGCCTGGCCCGCGCCGCGACCCGGGCGGAGATGCGCCAGCCCGGCATCCTCGAGCGGGCCTTCGGCGGCGGGTACGGCCCCGGGTACGGCCCTGGCCCCGGCTACGGGGGCGGCTACGGCCGCGGGGGCTACGGGCCCGGCTTCGGCGGGCCGAGCTTCGGCAGCATGATGGGCGCGAGCCTGCTGGGCACCGTGGGCGGCCTGGTCGTGGGGACCGCGGTCGCCGACGCCCTGTTCGACACCGGGCTCGGCGACGGCGGCCTGTTCGGCGGCGGGGACGAGGAGGCCTACGCGGAGGGCTACGCCGACGGCGCCGACTCCGGGGACCCCGGCGGGGACCCGGGCGGCGACTTCGCCGGCGGTGCCGACAGCGGCTGGGGGGACTCCGGCGGGGACTTCGGCGGTGGCGACTTCGGTGGCGACTTCGGCGGGGGCGGCGAGTTCTGAGCCCGCCGGGAGGCCGCGACCGTCAGCCGGTCGCGGCCTCCCGCCCCACACGCCGCAGCCACAGCAGGCCGACCACCGGCAGCACCAGCGGGATGAACAGGTAGCCCCTGCCGTAGGCCGACCAGACGGTCTCGTCGGGGAAGGCGGCCGGGTCGGCCAGGGAGAGCGTCCCCACCACGAGCACGCCGACCAGCTCCACCGAGATGGCGGTCAGCGCGGTGCGCCGGCCACCGCGGGCCAGCGCCACCGTCGCCACGAGGTAGACCACCGCGGCCAGGGCGGAGAGCAGGTAGGCCACCGGCGCCTCGGCGAACCGCGTCGCCAGCTGGACGACCGCCCGCGACCCCGCGGCGAGCGTGAAGACGCCGTAGACGGCGACCAGCACCCGCCCCGGGCCGCCGCCGGTCGAGCCGGCCGTCTGCTCCCCCGCGTCGTCGACGCCCCGACGTCCCGGTTCAGCCACCCGTCGCCTCCCACAGCTGCAGCAACCGCCAGATCATGACCCCCACCGCGCCGGCGGCGATCGCCAGCACGGCGCCGGACCAGCGCGTCGGCTCCGAGCGGGCCCACAGCGCGCCGGCCACCGGCACGAGCACGATCCCGCCCAGGTAGCCGAGGAAGGTGGCGGTCTCGGCGGGGCGGTCGCCGGCCACCAGCGCAGCGACGGCGATGCCCGCCTGGACCAGCAGGAGCACCTCCAGCAGCGCGGCGCCCCACAGGTGCAGCAGGCCGATCCGCCGGCGCGCGACGGTGGAGGCGAGGCCCGCGAGGGCCACCGCGGCGGCGAGGACGGTCACCGCCACGACCAGCACCGGGGTCACCGAGGGGACCTCGGTGGGACGGCGGCGCGCACGGATGCCATCCTCCCGCGTAGGGGGAACGTCCCGGGCACCGCCCTCGGCCGGGACGGACACCACGGGGGCGCGCTCAGCGACGGGCGTGCCGAAAGGACCGCCATGACCGTCCGCGACCTCGTCGTCGACCTGTTCTCCGAGCACCTGGACGCCGTGACCGAGGAGCCGGTGCGCCTCCAGGCCCTGGTGCGCCTCCTCGAGGCCTTCGACGTCGCCGAGCCCACCACGCGCATGACGACTGCCGCGCTGCGCCGGTCCGGCTGGCTGGCCGCCTCCCGCCGCGGCCGGGAGACCCTCTACACCCCGACCGAGGACCTGCGGGCCGCCGTCCGTGCCCGGTGGGCGCGGCTCGACGAGCGGCTGGGCCCCTGGGACGGCCGCTGGCGGATGGTCATCTACACGGTGCCCGAGACCGACCGGTCGGCCCGCGAGCGGGTGCGCCGCACGCTCACCCGGCACGGGTTCGGCCCGCTCGCCCCGGCCACCTGGCTGTCCCCGCACAAGGTCGCGCTGGACGACGTCCGGACCGCCCTGGCCCGGGAGCCGCTGAGCCGGCTGGACGTGCTCACCGCCCAGGTGACCCCCGAGACCGGTGGCTCGGACGTCGACCTGGCCGCCCGCTGCTGGGACCTGCAGGGGGTCGCCGCCGCGTACCGGCGGGTGATCGACCGCATCCGCGCGGTGCTGGCCGATCCGCCCCCCGACGGGAGGCCCGCGCTGGTGACCCACCTGCGGGTCCTCGCCGAGATCCGCCGGATCGGGGTCAGCGACCCGATGCTCCCCGACGCGCTGCGGCCGCACGGCTGGCCGGGCGCGGAGCTGTGGGCGGCCTGGGAGGAGCTCTGCGCCCTGCTGCACCCCCCGGCGCGCGAGCACGTGGCGACCGTGCTCGCGCAGCCGGACCGGCCGCGCTCGGGTCAGCGGTGCACGGTGGACATGTCCGGGTAGCGGTCCCCGGCCGTGGCGCCGGCGGGGGCGGCCTCGTCCAGCCGGCGCAGGTCGTCGTCGGACAACCGGACGTCGGCGGCCGCGGCGTTCTCCTCCAGGTAGGCGACCCGCTTGGTGCCGGGGATCGGCACGACGACCGGCCCACCGTCGCGCCCGCTCTGCGCCATCACCCACGCCAGCGCCAGCTGGGTGGCGGTGACGCCCTTCTCCTCGGCGATCTCGCGGACCCGGTCGACCAGTTCGAGGTTGCGGGCGAAGTTCTCACCCTGGAAGCGCGGGTTGCGCCGCCGGAAGTCGTCGGGCGCGAGGTCGTCGAGGCTGCGGATCTGCCCGGAGAGGAACCCGCGGCCGATCGGCGAGTAGGCGACGAAGCCGATGCCCAGCTCGGCGCAGGTGGCCAGCACGCCGTCGTCCTCGGGGTCGCGGGTCCACAGCGAGTACTCGGTCTGCACGGCCGTCACCGGCTGCACGGAGTGCGCACGGCGGATCGTCTCCGGCGCGGCCTCGGAGATGCCGACGTGCCGGACCTTGCCGGCCTCGACCAGCTCGCGCAGGGCGCCCCAGGTGTCCTCGACGGGTACCGCGGTGTCGACCCGGTGCTGGTAGTAGAGGTCGATGACGTCGACGCCGAGGCGCTGCAGCGAGGCGTCGCAGGCGCGGTGGACGTACTCGGGCCGGCCGTTGATGCCGCGGAAGGAGCCGTCCTCGCCGCGCTCGTTGCCGAACTTGGTGGCCAGCACGACCTCGTCGCGGCGACCGGCGATCGCCCGGCCGACCAGCCGCTCGTTGGTGAACGGGCCGTACATGTCGGCGGTGTCGAGGAACGTCACGCCGAGGTCCAGCGCCCGATGGATGGTCGCCTCGGCCTCGGCCTGGTCACCCGTGCCGTAGAACTCGCTCATCCCCATGCAGCCCAGGCCCTGGGCGGACACGGTCAGGTCTCCGATGGTGCGCGTCTCCATGCCCCTGCCCCTGCCCGTGTGACCCAGCACTCAACCGGCGGGCCGGGACCCGGTTGACAGCGGGCGCAGGTCGTGTGGCACGTTAGGGTGCCCTCAGTTAGCCAAGCCTTACCTCAGGAGCACGATGCGTACCGCCGCCCGGCCGCTGGCCGCCTTCTCCCTCACCGTGGTCACCGCCCTGACCCTGTCCGCGTGCGGCGAGGGTGAGGACACGGCCGAAGCCGGCGCCGCGGAGACCGAGACCGTCTCCTTCACGTGGGACCGGAACACCGCCGCGGAGGACGCGGAGCCCGTCCTCGAGGAGACCACGGTCGAGGTCCCCAAGAACCCCGAGAACATCGTCGTGTTCGACATGGCCAGCCTCGACACCATCGGCGCGCTGGGCGGCGAGATCGCCGGCGCCCCGCTGGACTCGGTGCCCGACTACCTCCAGGAGTACCTCGCCGACGACGCCTTCAACGCGGGCACGCTGTTCGAGGCCGACCTCGTCGAGATCGAGTCGCAGCAGCCCGACCTGATCGTCATCGGCGGGCGCTCCTCGGCGCTGTACGAGGACCTCAGCGAGATCGCGCCGACCGTCGACCTGAGCCTGCGCGGCTCGTACACCGAGAACCTGGAGCGCACCGCGACCTTCCTCGGCGAGGTCCTCGGTGCCGAGGACGAGGCCGTCGCCGCGATCGGCGAGATCGAGGCGGGCATCGAGCAGGCGCGCGCCGCCACCGCCGGCGCGGGCACCGGCCTGGGCCTCATGGTCTCCGGCGGTGAGCTGAGCGCGATGGCCCCGGCCGGCGAGGACGCGTCCGGGCGCGGCGCGCGCGGCGGCCTGATCTACGACGCCTTCGGCGTCCAGCCCGTCGTGGACGACGTCGAGGCCGCCACGCACGGCGAGCCGGTCTCCTTCGAGTTCCTGCTCGAGACCAACCCCGACTACCTGTGGGTCGTCGACCGGGACGCCGCCACCGGCGCCGAGGGTGCGCAGGCAGCCGCGGCGGTGCTCGACAACGACATCGTCAAGCAGACGACGGCCTACCAGGACGACCACATCGTCTACCTCGACCCGGTCGCCTGGTACATCGTGTTCGGCGGCATCGACACCACGAAGATCATGATCGACGACGTCCTGCAGATCGCCGCATGACCGACCCGGCACCGGCCGAGCGCCTCCCCCGTCGTCCGTGACGGCGCTCGCTCCTCCCGCCACGAGCACCCCCGCCCGCGCGCGCCCCCGCCGCGCCTGGGTGGGGGTGCTCGTCGGCGTCCTGCTCGCGGTGCTCGCCCTCGCGAGCCTGTTCGTCGGCGTCTCCGACGTCTCCCCGGTCTCGGTCCTGGCCGGCGGGCCGGAGAGCAACGCCGCCTTCCTGCTCGTGGTCAGCCGGATCCCGCGAACCGTCGCCGTGGTCCTCGTCGGCGCCTCCCTGGGCATCGCCGGCCTGATCATGCAGATGCTGGTCCGCAACAAGTTCGTGGAGCCCGGCACCACCGGCGTCAGCGAGTTCGCCATGCTCGGCGTGCTCGTCACGACGGTGTTCGCCCCGGGCCTGGCCGTCATCGGGAAGATGGCCGTGGCCGCCGTCTTCGGGCTCGTCGGCACCTGGCTGTTCCTCCAGGTGGTCAGGGTCGTGCCCGTGCGCCAGCTCGTGCTCGTCCCGCTCGTCGGCATCATGCTCGGCGGTGTCGTGGGTGCCGTCACGACCTTCTTCGCCTACCGCCTGGACCTCCTGCAGTCCCTCGGCCAGTGGTCGCAGGGCAGCTTCGCCAGCATCATGCAGGGGCGCTACGAGTTCGTGTGGCTCGCAGCAGCCATGGTCGGGGTCGCCTGGCTGGCCGCCGACCGCTTCAGCGTCATCGGCCTCGGCGAGGAGTTCGCCACCAACCTGGGGCTCGACCACCGCCGGTGGGTGGCTGTCGGCATGGTGGTCGTCTCGGTGATCACGGCGGCGGTGCTGGTCACGGCCGGGCTGATCCCCTTCCTGGGGCTCGTCGTCCCGAACGTGGTCAGCCTCCTCATCGGCGACAACGTGCGCCGCTCTATCCCCTGGGTGGCCGGGCTGGGGGCGGTGTTCGTCCTCGGCTGCGACATCCTCGCGCGGGTCGTCCGCTTCCCCTACGAGATCCCGCTGTCGGTCATCGTCGGCATCATCGGCGCGGCGCTGTTCCTGTGGCTGCTCCTGCGGAGGCGGAGCCGTGCTCACTGACGCTCCCGGGACGACGTCCCTCCCCCGCACCGAGCGCCCCGGGATCCGGGCGCGCTGGGCCCGGCCCGGGGTGCGCCTGGCCGCGCTCGGCGCCGCCGTCGTGGGCCTGGCCGCGGTCTACTGCCTCACCGACGTCCCCGGCTCGCTCGCCTTCGCGCTGGAGATCCGCAGCCTCACGGTGCTCGCCATGCTGGTCGTGGCGGCCGCGGTCGGGGTCTCCACGGTGGTCTTCCACACCATCACGCAGAACCGCATCCTCACCCCGTCGATCATGGGGTTCGACGCGTTCTACGTGCTGATCTCGACCGTTCTGGTGTTCACCGCCGGCTCAGCCTCGTTCCTGGCGGTCGACCCGCTCACCCTGTGGCTGGTCCAGGTCGTCGTCATGGTGGCCTTCAGCGTCGTGCTGTTCACCTGGCTGTTCGGCGGCAAGCGACGGTCGATCCACCTCATGCTGCTGGTCGGCATCGTGCTGGGCACGTTCTTCCGCGCCTTCACCGAGTGGATGCAGCGGATGCTCGACCCGCTGGACTTCCAGGTGCTCTCCGACGCGATGTTCGCCTCGCTCACCCGGCCCGACGAGACGCTGCTGCTGCTCACCGGCGTCCTCGTCGTCCTCGGCTGTGCCGCGGTCGTGCCGCTGCTGCGCACCCTGGACGTGCTGACGCTGGGCGAGCCGACGGCCGTGGGCCTGGGGATCGACCACCGGCGCGCGGTGATGACCCTCTTCACGATCGTCTCGGTCATGATCGCCGCGTCGACCGCGCTGGTGGGGCCGATCCTGTTCCTCGGCCTGATCGTCGCCAACCTCGCCTACTCCTACGCGGGGTCCTTCCGCCACGTGTGGACGGTGCCCACCG
Source organism: Geodermatophilus sp. SYSU D00965 (assembly GCF_054050075.1). Lineage (NCBI taxonomy): Bacteria > Bacillati > Actinomycetota > Actinomycetes > Geodermatophilales > Geodermatophilaceae > Geodermatophilus > Geodermatophilus sp. SYSU D00965. Next base: position 149,854 of record NZ_JBJGYQ010000008.1, read on the forward strand.
CGGTGCTGATCGGCGTGGTCTGCCTGCTGGGCGGGCAGCTGGTCCTCGAGCGGGTGCTCGACCTCGGCGGCACCCTCTCCACGGTCATCGACTTCGCCGGCGGCCTGTTCTTCCTGTACCTCGTCCTGCGAAAGGGGGCGCGATGATCGCGCTCGAGGGCGTGACCAAGCGCTACGCCGGCCAGCCGGTGGTCGACGACGTCTCCATCGGGTTCGGTGGGGAGGGCGTGACGGCGCTCATCGGCCCCAACGGCGCCGGCAAGTCCACCCTGTTCGGCCTCGTCGGCCGCCTCGTCCAGCCCGACGCCGGCCGGGTCACGGTGGACGGGATGGACGTCGCGCGGACGCCGTCGAAGCAGCTCGCGAGGACCCTCGCGGTGCTGCGCCAGGACAACCACGTCGCCGCGCGGCTGACCGTGCACGACCTCGTCGAGTTCGGTCGCTTCCCGCACTCCCGGGGGCGGCTCACCGTGGAGGACCGCGCGCACATCGAGGGCGCGATCGACTACCTCGGCCTCGACCCCTACCGGAACCGGTTCCTCGACGAGCTCTCGGGCGGTCAGCGCCAGCGGGCCTTCATCGCGATGGTGCTCGCCCAGGACACGAAGTACGTCCTGCTCGACGAGCCGCTCAACAACCTCGACCTGCGGCACATGACCGAGATCATGCGGCTGGTCCGCACGATGGCCGACGACCTCGGCAAGCGGGTCGTCGTCGTGCTGCACGACATCAACTTCGCCGCGACCTGGTCCGACCGGATCGTCGCCATGCGCGACGGCCGGGTCGTGGCGGACGCACCGGCGCGCGAGGTCATGCGCCCCGAGGTGCTGGCGGCCGTGTACGACACGACCGTCGACGTCCGGGAGATCGACGGCCGGCCGGTCGCCCTGTACTACGGCTGACCGTCGAGCCGGCCGGCGCGGGACCGCCGGCTCACCACGGCACCACGCCCGGCCGGACGGCGGCCGCGACGGCGGGCACCGGCACCGGCTCGAACGCGCCGTGGTCGGCCGCGCAGACCGTCCCCGCCGGCGGGGTCGCGCCGGTGAGCAGGTACTGCGAGGTGAGCGAGGCGGCGCAGGTGCTCCTGCCGAGCGAGGTGTGCCCGACGCCGTCCACGGTCAGCAGGGTGCTGTTCGGCAGCAGGTCGTGCACCGCCACCGCGTTGCGGTAGGGGGTGGCGGGGTCGTACCGCGTGCCGATGACGAGCACCGGGTTGCGGGTCCAGCTGTCCCAGGGGCCGGTGTGCCGCTCGGTCGAGCGGCCGGACCACGGTGCGCAGACCAGTCCGAGGTAGGCCCAGCGGGAGCCGACGTAGGGGTCGGTCGTGGCGTCCAGCTCGCGCGCGACCTCGCCGTAGCGGTGGGGGTCGACCGGGTTGTCGGTGTCGGCGCAGGTGATGGCGGCGTTCGCGTCGGGGTAGTTGTCGTAGCCCTGCGGGGTCGGCTGGGGCAGGGTCCCCAGGACGTCGGCGACCGCGGCGCCGTCCCCGCTGTGGGCCGCCTGGAGCAGCCGGCCGAGGTCCGGCCACGTGCCCCCGTCGTAGAGCAGGGCCACGGTCAGCCCGACCACCGCCGAGTAGGTCAGCGGCAGCGGCGGCTGGTCGGGCACCGGGACCGGCAGCGGCTCGGCCCGCAGCCGGGCGGCGAGCTCGGCGTACTTCTGGGCCGGGGCGCCGTCGGCGGCGAAGGCGCACAGCGGCGGCCCGGCCTGCGCGCACAGCTCGAAGAACCGGTCCAGGGTCTCGGTGCTGCCCCCGGCCGCGCCCTCGCGGACCCAGCTGACGGAGTCGGGCGGACCGACCGCCCAGCCGGGGTCCACCACGCCGTCGAGCACCAGGGCGCCGGTGCGCGTGGGGAAGGTGTTGGCGACCACCTGGCCCAGGAAGGTGCCGTAGGACAGGCCGTAGAGGTTGATCCGCGCGTCGCCCATCGCCGCGCGCAGCACGTCGAGGTCGCGGGCGAACTGCAGGGTGCCGACGTGGTCGAGCAGGTCGCCGTTGCGCGCCCGGCACTCCTCGGCGAACGCGCGCACCTGCGCGATCGCCTGCTCCTCCTGGACCCGGTCGGTGGGGAAGTCGGCGAGCGTGGCGTAGGGCAGGGCGGCCTGCTCCGCGGTGCTGCCCGTGCAGCGCACCGGCCGGCTCTCGCCGGTGCCGCGCGGGTCGACGCCGACCAGGTCGTAGTGCGCGAGCACCTCCGGTGGCACCAGGAGCGGGCCCGCCGCCCGCACGGTCGCCGCCGCGCCGCCGCCCGGACCCCCGAAGTTGACGAACAGCGCGCCGATCCGGTTCGCCGGGTCGGTGGCGGGCAGCCGGACCGCGTGCAGGCGGAACGTCGGGCCGGTCGGGTCGGCGTAGTCGTAGGGGACGTCGACGTCGGCCTGCTGGAAGCCCTCCCCCGCGTCGGCCCAGACGATCGACGGCACCGGCACGCCCGGCACGCCGCCCGGTGGCGGCTCGCCGGGTTCCGCGGTGGCGGGGATCTCCGGGGCGGCGGCGGCGACGCCGCCGAGCGGCACCGCGAGCAGGGCGGCGCACGCGGCGACCGCGCAGGCGGCGGCTGCGGCACGGCGCCGGAGGGGGGCGGGAACGGCGATGGACATGGGCACCTCCGGCGTCCGGACCGGCCCCGGCACCGGCTCGGGAACTCGGGCCGCCCGGGCCTCCACCGGCCGCGTCCGGCCCCTCCGGGAGGACTGTGCCGGGAGGGCGACCGGCCGCGGAAGGGCCCCGCGGGCGCCGACCACGCGGGGTCACCGGACCGTTCCGGTGCGGGCACCCGCAGGTCGCCGGCGGGGCCGGCTGTTCCACGTGGAACCGGGTCGTGTTGCGTCGGTGTGACGTTCTCCCCGCCCCGTCGCGGGGCCCCGAGACGTGGGGTTGGATCGACGGCATGTGCGGCCTCTCCGGCGAGATCCGGTTCGACGGCTCCTTGGCCGACACCACCGCCGTGGCGCGGATGGTGGACGCCCTCGTCCCCCGCGGCCCGGACGGGCAGGGGATGTGGAGCAACGGGCGGGTGGCCTTCGGGCACCGCCGGCTGTCGGTCATCGACCTGTCCCCGCACGGCTCCCAGCCGATGGTGGACAGCGAGCTGGGCCTGACCGCGGTCTTCAACGGGTGCATCTACGACTACAAGGAGCTGCGCGCCGAGCTCGAGGGGCACGGCTACCGCTTCTTCTCCACCAGCGACACCGAGGTGATCCTCAAGGGCTACCACCACTGGGGCACCGACGTCGTCTCGCACCTGCACGGCATGTTCGTGTTCGTCATCCACGAGCGGGACACCGGCCGGGTGGTGCTCGCCCGCGACCGGCTGGGCATCAAGCCGCTCTACCTGGCCGAGGGCCCGGGCCGGCTGCGGTTCGCCTCGTCCCTGCCGGCACTGCTCCGGGCCGGGGACGTCGACACCTCCATCGACCCGGTCGCCCTGCACCACTACCTGACCTGGCACGCCGTCGTCCCGGCGCCGCGGACGATCCTCAACGGGGTCCGCAAGCTCCCGCCGGCCACCGTGCGGGTGGTCGAGGCCGACGGCACCTCCCGCGAGGAGCGCTACTGGAACGCGACCTACGAGCGCCGTCCCGAGCACGCCTCCTGGTCCGCCCGCGACTGGGAGGACGCCATCGAGGAGGCGCTGCGGGTCGCCGTCCGCCGGCGGCTGGTCGCCGACATCCCGGTCGGCGTGCTGCTGTCGGGCGGCCTGGACTCCAGCCTGATCGTCGGCCTGCTCGCCGAGGAGGGGCAGACCGGGCTGGCCACCTACTCCATCGGCTTCGAGGCGGTGGGCGGCCGGGAGGGCGACGAGTTCCAGTACTCCGACGTCATCGCCGAGCGGTTCGCCACCGACCACCACCGCATCCGGGTGGCCTCCGACGAGCTCGCCGCCGCCCTCGGGCACGCGATCGGCGCGATGGCCGAGCCGATGGTCAGCCACGACGTCGTCGCCTTCGACCTGCTCTCCGAGCGGGTCAGCCAGTCCATCCGGGTGGTGCAGTCCGGCCAGGGCGCCGACGAGGTCTTCGCCGGCTACCACTGGTACCCGCCGCTGGCCGACGTCGACCGCGAGGAGGCCGTCGAGCGGTACGCCGCCGCGTTCTTCGACCGCGGCGCCGCCGACATGGCCCGCCTGGTGACCGACCGCTACACGGTGGACGGCGACCCCAGCCTGGAGTTCGTCCGCCGGCACATGTCGATGGCCGGCGCGCAGACGGCGGTGGACGCCGCGCTGCGCCTGGACAGCGAGGTGATGCTCGTCGACGACCCGGTCAAGCGGGTCGACAACATGTCCATGGCGTGGGGCCTGGAGGCCCGGGTGCCCTTCCTCGACCACGACCTGGTCGAGCTGGCCGCGATGTGCCCGCCGGAGCTGAAGCTCGCCGACGGCGGCAAGGGCGTGCTCAAGGCGATCGGCCGGCGGGTCATCCCGCCGGAGGTCATCGACCGCCCCAAGGGCTACTTCCCGGTGCCGGCGATCACCCACCTCGAGGGCAAGGTCCTCGACCTGGTGCGCGACGCGCTCACCGGCGAGGCGGCCCGGGAGCGCGGCCTGTTCCGCCCGGAGTACGTGCGCGCGCTGCTGTCGGACCCGAACGGCGAGCTCACGCCGCTGCGGGGCAACAAGCTGTGGCAGCTGGGCCTGCTCGAGCTCTGGCTGCAGTCGCACGGGGTGGGCGCCGGGTGAGTCCTCGAGTCGCCGGCCACCGGCGCCGGACGGCGGTGACCGACACCCCCTCGTTCACCAGCCGGTCCTGGCAGCAGCCCTCGGAGCACCAGCGCCAGGGCATGGGTACCGACGCCGTCCTGGACATGGGCTGGGGGCGGCTGGTCTTCGGCCAGACCTTCCCGGACCTGCGCGGCATCGTCGACGCGCTGCGCGCCGAGGAGACCGGCCGCCGCGACATCTGCATCTACGCCCGCGACCCGCACGTGCTCGTCGGCCTGGCCCCCGACGAGCTGTTCATCGACCCGAGCTACACCTACCGGCTGGACCTGCACCGCTACCGGCCGCGCTCGGAGCTCATCCGCGGCGTCTTCGTGCGCACGGTGACCGCGCTGGCGGAGATGGAGGCGATCAACGGGATCTACGCCCGCAACGGCATGGTCACCGGCGACGCGGAGACGATGTGGGCCAACCACCGGACCCGCACGTTCACCTACCTGGTCGCCGAGGACCGCCGGACCGGCGCGATCGTCGGCACGGTCACCGGCGTCGACCACGTGCTCGCCTTCGACGACCCCGAGGGTGGCACGAGCCTGTGGTGCCTGGCCGTGCACGCCCAGGACGCCCCGCCCGGCACCGGGGAGGCGCTGGTGCGGGTGCTCGCCGAGCGCTACGTCGGCCGCGGCCGGGCCTACCTCGACCTCTCGGTCATGCACGACAACGCGGGGGCGATCGCGCTCTACCGCAAGCTCGGGTTCCAGCGGGTGCCCGCGCTGTGCGTCAAGCGGAAGAACCCGATCAACACCCCGCTGTTCGCCTCCCGCCCGCCGGGGCTGGAGGAGCTCAACCCCTACGCCCGGATCATCGCCGAGGAGGCGCTCGAGCGCGGGGTGCGGGTGGAGGTCACCGACCCCGAGTGGGGCGAGATGCGGCTGGCCCTCGGCGGCCGGACGGTGCTCACCCGGGAGTCGCTGTCGGAGTTCACCACCGCGGTGGCCATGAGCCGCTGCGACGACAAGCGGGTCACCCGCCGGATCGTGGAGCGCGCCGGCGTGCGGGTGCCCCGCGGTGTCCGGGCGGCCGACGGCGACCTCGACGACGCCCGCCGGCTGCTCGGCGAGTGCGGGGAGGTCGTCGTCAAGCCGGCCCGCGGGGAGCAGGGGCGCGGCATCACCGTCGGGGTGAGCTCCCCCGAGGCGCTCGAGCGGGCGGTCGGTCTCGCGCTGCAGTTCTGCCCCGACGTGCTCGTCGAGGAACTGGTCGAGGGCGACGACCTGCGCGTGGTGGTCATCGACCACGAGGTGGTGGCCGCCGCTGTCCGCCGTCCGGCCGAGGTGGTGGGCGACGGCCGCAGCCCGGTGACCCGGCTGGTGGAGTCCACCAGCCGGCGCCGCGAGCGGGCCACCGGCGGGGAGTCGCGGATCCCGCTGGACGACACCACCGCCGAGGTGGTCGCCGAGTCCGGCTACGCGATGGACGACGTCCCGCCGTCGGGCGAGCGGATCCGCGTCCGGCGGACGGCGAACCTGCACACCGGCGGCACCATCGAGGACGTCACCGACCGGCTGAACCCGGCGATCGCGCAGGCCGCGGTGCGGGCCAGCCGGGCGATCGGCATCCCGGTGACGGGGCTGGACTTCCTGGTGCCCGACGTCGAGGGCCCCGAGCACGTGTTCATCGAGGCCAACGAGCGCCCCGGGCTGGCCAACCACGAGCCGCAGCCCACGGTCGAGCGCTTCGTCGACCTGCTCTTCCCGGAGACGCGCCGCCGCTGAAGCGGAGCGCCACGGCGCGCCGACGGCCCCCCACGTGCCGCCCCGGGCATAGGAGGCTATGCATACGCCCTGAGGCGGCGAGACGGATGCACAGCCTCCTATGCCCGGGGAGGTCGCGGGTGGCGTACCTGATGGCCGCACTCGGCGGTGTGCTGGGTGCACTGGCGCGCTGGGGCATCGGTACGGCACTCCCCCGCTCCCCCGACGGCTGGCCCTGGGCGACGACGCTGGTCAACCTCACCGGGTGCCTGGTGCTCGGCGTGCTGCTCGGGGTGCTGTTCGCCCGGTACCCCGACCACCCGTGGCTGCGGCCGTTCCTCGGCACCGGCGTCCTCGGCGGGTACACGACCTTCTCCACCTTCGCCGTGGAGACCGTCGAGCTGGCCGACGTGGGTGCGTGGACGACCGCCGTGGCCTACGTCGCGGTGTCCGTGCTCGGCGGGGTGCTCGCCGCGGCCGCCGGGGTGGTGCTCGGCCGCGCGCTGGCCCCGCAGCCGGTGTCCCTGGGCGCGGAGGTCGCGGCCGAGGAGGAGGTCGCGTGACGGCGCTGCTGGTGGCCGCCGGTGCCCTCGTGGGTGCGCCGCTGCGGCTGTTCGCGGAGCGGCTCGCGGTCGCCCGGCGCGGCCGGGGCAGCGTGCTGGGGACCCTCACGGTCAACGTCGTCGGCAGCGCGGTGCTCGGCGTCGTGCTCGGGCTGCGATCGGTCTCCCCCGCCGTCGTCGCGCTGGTCGGCACCGGCTTCTGCGGCACGCTGACGACCTTCTCGACGTACGGCAACGACGTCGTCCGGCTGGTGGAGGAGCGGGCGCTGGCCCGCGCGCTGGCCTACGCGGGCGGCACCGTCGTGCTGGGGCTGGGAGTGGCCGCCGGCGCCTACCTGCTGGTGCGGTGACGAGGGCCGCGGCTGCCGCCGGGCACCGCGGTCAGTAGGGTCGGAGGCGGTATGGCTGGGACATCGACAGGCAACGAGCGGGCGGACAGCCCCGTCGTCGTGGTGGCCAACCGGCTACCGGTCGACCAGGTGACCGACCCGGACGGGACGACGCGCTGGCAGCGCAGCCCCGGCGGTCTGGTGACCGCCCTGGAGCCGTTCGTCGCCGGCCGCGGCGGCGCGTGGGTGGGCTGGTCGGGGTCGGCCGGCGAGGCCCCGGAGCCGTTCGAGTCCGGGGGCATGTCGCTCATCCCGGTCGAGCTCTCCGAGGAGGAGGTCGACCGCTACTACGAGGGCATGTCCAACGCCTCGCTGTGGCCCCTGTACCACGACGTGGTCGAGAAGCCCGAGTACCACCGCACCTGGTGGGACACCTACGTCCAGGTCAACAAGCGGTTCACCGACCGCGCCGCGGAGGTCGCCGCCGAGGGCGCGATCGTGTGGGTGCACGACTACCAGCTGCAGCTGGTGCCGGCGATGCTGCGGCAGCGGCGACCCGACCTGACCATCGGCTTCTTCCTGCACATCCCGTTCCCGCCCTACGAGCTGTTCACCCAGCTGCCCTGGCGGTCGGCGATCGTCGAGGGCCTGCTCGGCGCCGACCTCGTCGGGTTCCAGCGTCCCAACGCGGCGACGAACTTCGTCCAGCTGGCCCGGCGGCTGCACGACCTGCCCGCCCGCGGCCAGACCATCGAGTACGACGGCCGGACGGTCACCGCCCGGGCGTTCCCGATCTCCATCGACGTCAAGGGCTTCGAGCAGCTGGCGGACTCCCCCGACGTCGTGAAGCGGGCCGCGGAGATCCGTGCCGAGCTCGGGAACCCCGACAAGATCATCCTCGGGGTGGACCGGCTGGACTACACCAAGGGCATCGTCGTCCGGTTGAACGCCTTCCAGGAGCTGCTGGAGGACGGCGCCCTGGAGGCCCCGCACACGGTGATGGTGCAGGTGGCCACGCCGAGCCGGGAGCGCGTCGAGCACTACGTGCACATGCGCGAGACGATCGAGCAGCAGGTCGGGCACATCAACGGCGTCTTCGGCAGCCTCGGTGGCCCGGCCGTCCACTACATCAACCAGTCGGTGCCCCGCGAGGAGCTGGCCGCCCTCTACCGCGCCGCCGACGTCATGCTGGTGACCCCGTACCGGGACGGGATGAACCTGGTCGCCAAGGAGTACGTCGCCGCCCGCACCGACCTCGGCGGCGCCCTGGTGCTGTCGGAGTTCGCCGGCGCTGCCGCCGAGCTCAAGCAGGCCTTCCTGGTCAACCCGCACGACATCGCCGGCGTCAAGAACCAGTTGGTGCGGGCCCTGCGCGCCGAGCCGGCCGAGCTCGCCAAGCGGATGCGAGCCATGCGCCGCCACCTGGCGAAGAACGACCTCGAGCACTGGGCCACCTCGTTCTTCGACGCGCTGCGCGCGCAGGCATGAGCGCCGTCCCCGCCGACCTGACCGCCGCGCTCCGGCAGCTCGCCGGACGGCGGCCGGTGCTGGTCGCCAGCGACTACGACGGCGTGCTGGCCCCGCTGGTGGGCGACCCGTCGGCCGCGGTCCCCTCCCCCGGGGTCGCCGAGGCGCTGGCCCGCGTGGCCGCCCGGCCCGGTGTGGTCGTCGCGCTGGTCAGCGGGCGCGGGGTGGCCGACCTGCAGGCGGTCAGCGGGCTGACCGGCCCCTACCGCTGGGTGGGCAGCCACGGCGCGGAGTTCGACGGCCCGCTCACCGGCGAGCTGGCCGGACGGCGGGACGCCCTCGCCGAGCGGCTGGCCCCCCTCGTGGCCGCCGTCCCCGGTGCCCGGCTGGAGGTCAAGCCGGCCAGCGTGGCGGTGCACGTGCGGCAGGTGGCGGACCGCGCCGCGGCGGCCCAGCTGCTCTTCCAGGCCGATGCCGCCGCCGATCCGTCACTGACGAAGAAGCCCGGCAAGGAGGTGCTCGAGCTCGCCGTCACCGACGCCGACAAGGGGCGGGCCCTCCGGCGGCTGCGGGACGAGCTCGGGGTCGCCGGGGCCCTGTACCTCGGCGACGACCGCACCGACGAGGACGCCTTCCGCGCCCTCTCCCCCGGCGACGTGTCGGTGAAGGTCGGGGACGGCGAGACCGCAGCCCGGTTCCGGCTCGAGGGCCCCGCCGCGGTGGTGCCGTTCCTCGACGAACTGGCCGAGCTCCTCGCCTGATCGGCGGTTCCGCGCAAATGGCTCGACCGCGGTCGACATGACGCCTTTCCGGGGTCGGGTGACCGCCATTCCGGACACGATTCGGTGACGGCGCGTCGTGGGAGCCACATCACACTTGTAGCCATTCCAAAGATGACTCCTGTCACCGGTTCCCACTACCTGGGCAGATCGCAGGAGATCCCCGTGCACCCGCAGTCCGCTCCCCCGCCCCGCCGTCGTGGTCCGCCGAGCGGCCGCCGGTGGGTCAGATCCGGTTGCTGAGGATCGCCGGGGCGAGGATGTGCCGCCGTCCGCCCGGGAATGGTCGGCAGCGACGTGCGCAACATGTCGACAAAGGGGCCGGAGAAATGAGGTCACCCACCTTTCTGGTCGATTCGGTGCGACACGCCGGGTGGATGTGCGACAGCGTCGTGCGGAAAGCCACACCATGACGCCGCACACCACGAGTTCAACCGGCACCGCCATTCCTGGAATGGCGGGTGGGGTGCAGTGCCACCGCTTCCACGCCCTCCGAGGACCGCCATGACCACCCGCTCCACCCTCTCCCCCGCCGCACCACCGGTGCCCTCCTCCCGTCGCTCCTGGTGGGGGGACCTCGGTGTCCGCACCAAGGTCTTGGCCGCCGTCGCCGTCGCCGCCGTCGCCGCCCTGGTCGTCGGCGTCCTCGGCCTGAACTCGCTGAGCAGCTCGGCGGACCGCACCGAGCACATGCACGCCCGGAACGTCGTCGGCGTCCAGCTGGCCGAGGAGATGCGCTACCAGCTGATGAACATCCGGTTCGCCAGCACCAGCCGCTCCTACGCCAACACCCCCGAGCTCAAGCAGACGTACACCGAGCTCCGTGAGCAGGCCCGCACAGATCTGGGCGACGCTGCCGAGGCGTACAAGCAGCTGCCGGACGTCACCGCGGACGAGACCGCAGCGGTCGACGAGTTCCTCGCCGACCTGGACGAGTACTTCGACCTCGGGCTGCAGATGGACGGCTTCGTCGCGGCCGGCCAGATGGACCAGTTCAACGCCCTCCGCAAGGACAAGATCACCCCGCTGACCGAGGAGATGGTCGAGGACCTCGAGGCTGTGACCGCCCGCACGGAGGCCGGTGCCGAGGCTGATGCGGTGGCCGCGCAGGACAGCTACGAGAGCACCCGCACGACACTGCTCGCGGTGCTGCTCATCGGCCTCGTGGCGGCGCTGGGCGTCGGCTTCCTCATCGCCCGCTCGTTCGCCCTCGGCCTGCGCCGGATGCAGGACTCGGCGGAGGCCCTCGCCCGCGGTGACCTGACCCGCTCGACCGGCCTGCGCACGCGGAACGAGGTCGGCCGCGCCGGCACCGCCCTGGACGAGGCGATCGGTTCCATGCGCGACGTGCTGGCGTCGGTGGCCGCCTCGGCGGACGCGGTGGCGGCGTCCTCGGAGGAGTTGAGCGCCTCGTCGGCGCAGATCTCGGCGTCGGCGGAGGAGACCTCGGCGCAGTCCGGGGTGGTGTCCGGCGCGGCCGAGGAGGTGTCCCGGAACGTGCAGACGGTGGCCGCCGGCGCCGAGCAGATGGGCGCGAGCATCCGGGAGATCGCGTCGAACGCCGCCGAGGCGAGCCAGGTCGCCGCCCGCGCCGTCACGGCGGCCGAGACCACCACCGTGACCGTCGCCAAGCTGGGGGAGTCCTCGGCCGAGATCGGCAACGTGGTGAAGGTGATCACCTCGATCGCCGAGCAGACCAACCTGCTCGCGCTCAACGCCACCATCGAGGCGGCGCGGGCCGGCGAGGCGGGCAAGGGCTTCGCCGTGGTGGCCAACGAGGTCAAGGAGCTGGCCCAGGAGACGGCCAAGGCCACCGAGGACATCGCCAAGCGGGTGCAGGCCATCCAGGGCGACACCACCGCGGCGGTGGCCGCGATCGGGGAGATCAGCTCGATCGTCGCGCAGATCTCCGACCGGCAGACCACCATCGCCAGCGCGGTGGAGGAGCAGACCGCCACCACGAACGAGATGTCGCGGTCGGTGTCGGAGGCGGCGCAGGGGTCGGGCCAGATCGCGGAGAACATCACCGGGGTCTCCCAGGCGGCGGACTCCACCACCCAGGCGCTGACCCAGACCCGCACCGCCGTGGACGAGCTCTCCCGGATGGCCGCGGACCTGCGCACCAGCGTCGCCCGCTTCACCTACTGAGAACGGCCGGAGGCCGGCGCGGCGCCTTCCCCCGCCGCGCCGGTCCCGGACACCGACCGACCACTCCCCCGACCACGAGGACCCACTCCCGATGTCCACCGCACGCTCCGCAGACCGAGCCGGCCGCCGCATCGGCGTGCGCGGCCGGGTCCTCACCGTCGGCGCCGCCGGCATGGCCGCAGCGGCCCTCGCCGGCGGCGTCGGCCTCGTCGGGCTGGGTGACGCCGACCAGTCCCGCGACGACGTCACTGCGCTCCAGGAGGTGCTCACCACGGTCCAGGAGATCCAGACGTCCAACGCCGACGTGACCGGATGGCAGACCGCCTACGCCTGGGACGCCCGGCGCATGGACCCGATCGCCGCGGTGCAGCCGGACAACCCGAACCGGGCAGGCTTCCTGGACGCCGCCGAGGTGCTGCGAGACCGCCTGGACGTGATGCCGGAGGACCGCCTGACGGCCGCGGAGGCCGACAGCTTCGCCGGCATCCGGACGGCGTGGGAGGGCTACTTCGACGTCGACGACCAGGTCGTCGAGGCTTACTCCCAGGGGACGCCGCAGGGGGTGGAGGCCGCCGACGCACTGATCCTGGGCCCCGGTTACGAGGTGTACTTCGACGTCCTGGAGCAGACCGCGCAGCTCCGGGAGTCGGTCGCGGCGCGGGTGGCGGCCGCCGACGCGGCAGCAGACGCGCAGGCGAGCCGCAGCCGGTCGATGGTCCTCGCGATCATCGCCCTGGGGGCGCTGGGCGTCGCGGCGCTCGCACTGGCGGTCGCCCGGAAGGTGGTCCGTCCCCTGCAGGCTGTGACCGCGGTCGCGGAGGGGCTGGCCGCCGGTGACCTGACCCGGTCTACCGGCGTTCGCCAGGGTGACGAGGTGGGCCGGGCGGCCGCTGCCATCGACGCAGCCGTCGACTCGATGCGTGACGTGCTGGCGTCGGTGGCCGCCTCGGCGGACGCGGTGGCGGCGAGCTCGGAGGAGCTGAGCGCCTCCTCGGCGCAGATCTCGGCGTCGGCGGAGGAGACCTCGGCGCAGTCCGGGGTGGTGTCCGGCGCGGCCGAGGAGGTGTCCCGGAACGTGCAGACGGTGGCGGCCGGGGCCGAGCAGATGGGCGCGAGCATCCGGGAGATCGCGTCGAACGCCGCCGAGGCGAGCCAGGTCGCCGCCCGCGCCGTCACGGCGGCCGAGACCACCACCGTGACCGTCGCCAAGCTGGGGGAGTCCTCGGCCGAGATCGGCAACGTCGTCAAGGTCATCACCTCGATCGCCGAGCAGACCAACCTGCTCGCGCTCAACGCCACCATCGAGGCGGCGCGGGCCGGCGAGGCCGGCAAGGGCTTCGCCGTGGTGGCCAACGAGGTCAAGGAGCTGGCCCAGGAGACGGCCAAGGCCACCGAGGACATCGCCAAGCGGGTTCAGGCCATCCAGGGCGACACCACCGCGGCGGTGGCCGCGATCGGGGAGATCAGCTCGATCGTCGCGCAGATCTCCGACCGGCAGACGACCATCGCCAGCGCGGTGGAGGAGCAGACCGCGACCACCAACGAGATGTCCCGCTCGGTGCAGGAGGCGGCGCAGGGGTCGGGGCAGATCGCGGAGAACATCACCGGGGTCTCCCAGGCGGCGGACTCCACCACCCAGGCGCTGACCCAGACCCGCACCGCCGTGGACGAGCTCTCCCGGATGGCGTCGGACCTGCGCAGCAGCGTCGCCCGCTTCACCTACTGAACCACCCCGGTCCGTGGCGCGTCTTCCCCCGCGGCACGGCCCGGGCCGGCGCGGCGTCTTCCCCCGCCGCCCCGGCCCCGCGAGACGCTGGGTGACCAGCCACGGAGCGCCTGACCGGTCCGCCGGTCAGGCGCTCCGTGGCATTCCGGGGGAAATGGTTGGAGGAGGCGAGAAGGCGCCGAGTCGACCCGGTCGGAATGGTCACCGAGTCGTGAGGGACGCCGCTCGGCCCGTTTCTGTGTGCACTTCCGCGACCACCGACGAGATGTCTCTGTCGGTGGTCGAGGCCGCCGGGACTCGGGGTAGATCACGGAGAGCACCACCGGCGCCTCGCAGGCGGCGGGAGCGACCACCCGGCGTCGCCCGGCTCCCTGCACGGGTCGCGCGGCCGGGGCCTTGTCGTGTGCCACCGAGACGCGGGTGTCGACTTTCTCCAGAACGGTCACCGCCGCCTCGTCGTCGACAATTCGACAGGCCTTCGGGAATGCGTATCGGAATGGTTGCGACACGCGCCACAGCTGTTGTCGGAGGGGTTCTTGCACCTACTTTTCCAGCTGTAGCGACCGCGGCCGAGGAATGGTGGCGGGCTGCTCGCTCCACTCCCCCACCGTGACAGCAGGAGTCCCCGCCATGTCCCACAGCACGACCTCCGGCCGCCGCAGCGGCTGGTTCGCCGACCGACCCCTCGGCGTGAAGATCGGGGCGGTCGTCGCCCTGCTGGCCGCGGTGGTCCTGGCCACCAACCTCCTGGCCGTCCTGCGCATCTCGGAGCTGCGGCAGAGCCAGGCGACGATCTACGAGGAGAACCTCCTCCCGCTGAACGCGCTCTCCGAGGTCCAGCGGGGGCACGCGGCGTACCGCGCCCGGACGCTCGAGTACGCGGTCTCCTCCCCCGAGCGTCGCGCCGAGCTCCGGGAGGAGCTGGTGGACAAGAACGCCGACGTGCTCGCCGGCCTGGCCGCGTACGAGCCCTACGTCGTCGACGAGGAGGCGATGGCGAGCTTCTCCGACGCCCGGGACGAGTTCCTGGCGCGGGTCCAGAGCGACCTGTTCCCCGCCGCCGACCGGGGTGACCTGGCCGGCTTCGCCGCCGTCCAGACCGAGCTGCTGCAGCCGCTGCTGCAGGTCATCGCCGACGAGCTCGAGGTGGAGGGCGTGGCCCAGTCCGCCGAGGCGGCGGCGCGCAACGCCGAGGCAGCCGACGCGGCCGAGTCCGCCGTGACCCTGCTGGTGGTCACCGCTCTGGCGTCGGTGGCCGCCGCGGCGGCGCTGACCGTCTTCGTCGTGCGCCGCATGACCCGGACCGTCCGCTCCGTGCAGCGGACCGCCGAGGCGATGGCCGCCGGTGACCTGACCGTCGCCACCGGCGTGCAGTCCGCCGACGAGCTGGGCCGGATGGCTGCGGCGCTCGACTCCACCCGGGCCGCACTGAGCGAGGTGCTGGCGGGCGTGGTGGCGTCGGCGGACGCGGTGGCGGCGAGCTCGGAGGAGCTGTCGGCGTCGTCGGCGCAGATCGCTGCGTCGGCGGGGGAGACCTCGGCGCAGTCCGGCGTGGTCGCGAGCGCGGCCGGAGAGGTCTCGCGCAGCGTGGAGACGGTGGCCGCGGGTGCCGAGCAGATGGGCGCCTCCATCCGGGAGATCAGCCAGAACGCGAACGAGGCGGCGAAGGTCGCCGCGGCCGCGGTGAGCGAGGCCGAGGCCACCACCGCGACGATCACCAAGCTCGGCGACTCCTCGCGGGAGATCGGCGACGTGGTCAAGGTGATCACCTCGATCGCCGAGCAGACCAACCTGCTGGCCCTGAACGCCACCATCGAGGCCGCGCGCGCCGGGGAGGCCGGCAAGGGCTTCGCGGTGGTGGCCAACGAGGTCAAGGAGCTGGCCCAGGAGACGGCCAAGGCCACCGAGGACATCGCCAAGCGGGTGGAGGCCATCCAGGGCGACACGACCGGGGCGGTGGCCGCGATCGGGCGGATCAGCGAGGTGATCGGGCGGATCAACGACTTCCAGCTGACCATCGCCAGCGCCGTGGAGGAGCAGACCGCCACGACCAGTGAGATGTCCCGGTCGGTGGCCGAGGCCGCCGGCGGGTCGGGGCAGATCGCGGAGAACATCGGCAGCGTCTCCAGCGCGGCCGAGGCGACCACGCAGGCGCTGACCCAGACCCGCACCGCCGTCGACGAGCTCTCCCGCATGGCCGCCGACCTGCGCACGGGGGTCTCCCGCTTCACCTACTGACCCACCGCCCACGAGAGAGCGCCCGGCCGGAACTCCCGGCCGGGCGCTCTCCTCGTCTCGAGGACGGGCTCCCCGCCGTCGGGGAACGAGCGCGTGCAGGCAGCCGTAAATGGCGCCGAGTCGACACGGGGAGGCGGTGACCGAGCTCTACCGCGCCTTTCCCGGGACGCGCCGCGAATGGCGGCACGGGCCGGTGCTGTATCGCCCTACACCTCCGCGCGGCACCACCCGCACCACGCGTCCCGCGCTGCGCCGCCGCCCGCACCGCGATCGACGAGCTGGCCTGCATGGCCGCCGACCTGCGCACGGGCGTCGCCCGCTCAGCTCCTGGGAAAGGACCCTCCTGCCCCCACCGCTCGCAGGCTCGCGGCGGGTCCCTGCAGGAGGGCCAGGAGTGGCGGGGTTTGCGCCGACCATGCCGAGAATGGCGTCGAACGGCGACTGTCGACATGTGTCCGTGTTTCCCTCGGAGTGGCGGTCGCGTGCCATTTTCGGCAGTGTGACCGGAAATCTCCCGAATAGGGACCAAGGTCCCTGAAATGGTTCTGGGCGCTGCCGAAAAACGAACGCCGGGTCGACGGAGACCCGAACCCGCCGAGCACCCGCCTGTCCAGGAGACGCCCCATGAGCACCCCCGCCCCGCCCGTCGCCGACCGCCGGTCCGGCGGCTGGTTCGCCGACCGCCCGATCGGCGTCAAGATCGGCGCGGCCCTGGCCGTGCTCGCCGCGGTCGCGGTCGGCATGACCGTCCTCGCGGTCAGCCGGATCAACGCCCTCGATGCGGCGTCGACCCGGATCAACGAGAACGTCGTGACCCTGGCGGACCTGTCGAACATCCAGCGCTCGTGGCAGGGCGATCGATCGCGGTTCAACACCTACCCGCTGGCCGATCCGCAGACCCGGGCCGCCCTCATGGCCGACCTGGCCGAGCGGCGGGAGACCATCGAGGCGCAGCTGGACGCCTATGCCGAGGTGACCGTCAACAGGGAGGCGTTCGAGGTCTTCCGCGGGTACGTCGACGACTACTACGAGGTCGCCGACAACCAGCTCGTCCCGGCAGCGAACGCCGGCGACCTGCGGACCGCCTCCGCGCTGATCACCGGCCCGCTGCAGGACTCCTCCGACAAGCTGATGGACGAGTACAACGCCATGCAGGAGCGGCGGGTCGCGGCCGGCCAGTCCGACACCGACGACGCCAGCGCCATCGCCTCGTCCGCCGTCCTCACCCTGTGGCTCGCCCTGGCCGCGGGCGTTGCCGTCGCGGGTGCGCTGACCGTCTTCGTCGTCCGACGCATCGTGTCCACCGTCACGTCGGTGCAGCGGTCGGTGGAGGCCCTCGCCGAGGGCGACCTGACCGTCGCACCGGAGGTGAACGGCCGCGACGAGCTGGGCCGGATGGCCGGCGCGCTCACCAGCGCGCAGGAGAACCTCCGCGGGGTGCTGGCGTCGGTTGCCGCGTCGGCGGACGCGGTGGCGGCGTCCTCGGAGGAGTTGAGCGCTTCGTCGGCGCAGATCTCGGCGTCGGCGGAGGAGACCTCGGCCCAGTCGGGTGTGGTGGCGTCGGCGGCCGAGGAGGTCAGCCGGAACGTGCAGACCGTCGCCGCCGGGGCCGAGCAGATGGGCGCGTCGATCCGGGAGATCGCCACGAACGCGGCGGAGGCCTCCGACGTGGCCGCGCGTGCGGTGACCGCGGCGGAGACCACGACGGCGACGGTGGCCAAGCTGGGCGAGTCCTCCATCGAGATCGGCAACGTGGTGAAGGTGATCACCTCGATCGCCGAGCAGACCAACCTGCTGGCCCTGAACGCGACCATCGAGGCGGCACGGGCCGGGGAGGCGGGCAAGGGCTTCGCGGTGGTGGCCAACGAGGTCAAGGAGCTGGCCCAGGAGACGGCCAAGGCCACCGAGGACATCGCCAAGCGGGTGCAGGCGATCCAGGGCGACACGACCGCGGCGGTGGCCGCGATCGGGGAGATCAGCTCGATCGTCGCGCAGATCTCCGACCGGCAGACGACCATCGCCAGCGCGGTGGAGGAGCAGACCGCGACCACCAACGAGATGAGCCGGTCGGTGGTGGAGGCCGCCGGCGGTGCCGGCGAGATCGCCCAGAACATCACCGGCGTCTCCGGCGCGGCCGACTCGACCACCCAGGCGCTCACCCAGACGCGCACCGCGGTCGACGAGCTGTCCCGCATGGCCGCCGACCTGCGCACCAGCGTCGCCCGCTTCACCTACTGAGAACCGGAGGCGGAGCGCCCGATCGGTGCACGGTCGGGCGCTCCGCCCCCTCCGGGACCGGCGGAGTCGACACCCGGGAGAACGGTCGCCGACCTCTCTTGCGGCCGTCGTGCGACACGGTCCCCGACACGGCCGCCGATGCCCCAGGAGCTCCTAGGTTGCCCGTGTCCGTACCGGCCGGCGCCGGTCGCAACGGGTTCTCCCGGGCCGTTCCCGTGCGGCACCTCCTCGCGCTGAGGCGGGAGGGCGCAGCCCGTCTCCGGCGGGCCCGCGCAACGACAGAACAGACGACGGCCGGCGCGCGGGTTCGCCTTGATACCGACCCCATCCGGCCGATGACCCCTCCGAAGCGCCCGCAGCGCCGGAGACGAGAGAGAAGAGCAACGTGGACGGTCTGGACGACATCGTCGAGGAGTTCCTGGTCGAGAGCCACGAGAACCTCGACCAGCTGGACACCGACCTGGTCGCCCTCGAGCAGGAGCCCGACTCCCGCGAGCGGCTGTCGAGCATCTTCCGCACGATCCACACGATCAAGGGGACCAGCGGCTTCCTGGCGTTCCACCGCCTCGAGGAGGTCACCCACGTCGGGGAGAACATGCTCTCCCGGCTGCGGGACGGCGCCCTGGCGCTGACCCCCCACCGGACCAGCGTCCTGCTCCAGATGGTCGACACCGTGCGCTCCCTGCTGGCCTCGATCGAGGCGACCGGCGGCGAGGGATCGGTCGACGTCTCCGCCGTCGTCGCCGCCATCAGCGCCGCCATGGAGGACGGGCCCGCGCCCGAGCCGGCCCCCGAGGTCGCGGCCGAGCCCGCCCCGGTGACCGCGGCCGAGACCGCCGGGACCGAGCGCGCCACCACCACGGCCCGCGCGACGACGAGCGCGGCGACCGCCGCGGCCCCGGTCGCCGAGGTCGAGCCCGTCGCCGACGCCGAGACCGCCGAGCCCGTCGAGACCGCGGAGCCCGCCGAGGCCGCCGTCCCCGCCCCCGTCGTGGAGGTGCCCGCCCCCGTGGCCGAGACGCCCGTCCCCGCGCCCCGCCCCGCGCCCGAGGCGACCGCCCCGGAGCGGGACGCCGAGGGCGACGTCGCCCCCGCCGCCGACAACGGTGGCGGCCAGGCCCGGCGGGCCGTCGCCGACAGCACCATCCGCGTGGACGTCGACCTGCTCGACGAGCTGATGCTGCTCGTCGGTGAGCTGGTGCTGACCCGCAACCAGATCGTCCAGTACGTCGGCCGCTCCAACGACACCGACCTGGTGCGCGCCTCGCAGCGGCTCAACCTGATCGCCAGCGAGCTGCAGGAGGGCGTCATGAAGACGCGCATGCAGCCGATCGACCACATCTGGTCGAAGCTGCCGCGCGTCGTCCGCGACCTGGGCCTGCAGCTGGAGAAGACCATCCGGCTGGAGATGGAGGGCCGCGAGACCGAGCTGGACAAGACCCTGCTCGAGGCGGTCAAGGACCCGCTGACCCACCTGGTCCGCAACTCCGTCGACCACGGCATCGAGGACGCCGACACCCGCCTCCGGGTCGGCAAGCCGGCCGAGGGCGTGCTCACCCTGCGCGCCCGGCACGAGAGCGGCCAGGTCGTGGTGGAGGTCGCCGACGACGGCGCCGGCATCGACCCGGTCAAGCTCGGGGCCAAGGCCGTCGAGCGCGGGCTGGTCACCCAGGAGGCCCTCAACCGGATGGGCCCGCAGGACGTCCTGCAGCTGATCTTCCTGCCGGGCTTCTCGACGGCGGCGAAGGTCACCAACGTCTCCGGCCGCGGCGTCGGCATGGACGTCGTCAAGACCAACATCGAGGCGATCGGCGGCACCATCGAGGTCGAGTCGGTCCCCGGCAAGGGCACCGTCTGCCGGCTGCGGATCCCGCTGACGCTGGCGATCGTCCCGGCGCTGACCGTCGAGTGCGCGGGGGACCGGTACGCGATCCCGCAGATCAGCCTGCAGGAGCTCGTCTCCCTCGACGCCGAGAAGGCGGCCAACGCCGTCGAGGAGGTCGGCGGCGCCCCCGTCTACCGGCTGCGCGGCGAGCTGCTCCCGCTGGTCCGGCTCACCGACGTCCTCGGGCTGACCTCCGACCGGCACGACGGCCACGTCGTCATCGCCGTCCTCCGCTCCGAGGGCCGGCGCTTCGGCCTCGTCGTCGACCGCGTGATCAACACCGAGGAGATCGTGGTCAAGGCCGTCGGCGGCCAGCTCAAGGCGATCGGCCTCTACTCCGGCGCGACCGTCCTCGGCGACGGCACGGTGGCGCTGATCCTCGACGTCCAGGCCCTCGCCCGCCGGGCGCTGCGCACCGAGACCACCGAGCGTCAGGAGTCCCGCGAGGCGGCGCTGCAGGCGGCGGCGGCCGACTCCGAGCGGCAGCGGATGCTGTTGGCCGCCATCGGCGGTGGCCGCCGGGTGGCGATCCCGCTGGACACGGTCACCCGCCTGGAGCAGGTCCGCCTCGAGTCGGTGGAGCGCGTCGGCAACCGCGAGGTCGTGCAGTACCGTGGCGCGATCCTGCCGATCGTCCGGCTCGACCGGCACCTGGGCGCCTACGGCGAGACCGACAGCGAGGTGCTCGAGGTGATCGTCTACTCCGACCACGGCCGCAGCGTCGCCATCGTGGTCGAGGAGATCCTCGACATCGTCGACGGCGAGGCCGCGGTGCGCAGCGACATCGACGACCTGGGCCTGCTCGGCTCCGCCGTCCTCGGCGACAAGGTCACCGAGCTGCTCGACGTCCGCGCGGCGATCCTCGCCGCCGACCCCGCCTTCTACACCGCGAACGCGACGCCGGACGGCGTCCCCGCGTCCCTCCTGGAGGTCTGAGATGCCCACCGACACCCGGCGCGTCGACACCGCGGCCCCGGCCATCGGCGGCCAGCTGGCCACCTTCTGGCTCGACGGCGACCTCTACGGCGTCGAGGTGGCGCACGTGCAGGAGGTGCTGAAGAGCCAGGGCCTGACCCGCGTCCCGCTGGCGCCGGCCGCCGTCGCCGGCCTGATCAACCTGCGCGGCCAGGTGGTCACCGCCATCGAGCTGCGCGAGCGGCTCGGTCGTCCGCCGCGGCCGGCCGACACCGACGCCGTCGTCATCGTCGTCCGGCTGCACGGCGAGGCGGTCAGCCTGCTCGTCGACGCCATCGCCGACGTCGTGGACGTCGACCCGGCCGACTTCGAGGCGCCGCCGGACACCCTCGACGGGTCCGCGCGGGAGCTGATCCGCGGGGCGTTCAAGCTCGACGGGCAGCTGCTCCTGGCACTCGACGTCCACAAGGCGGTCAGCGCCTGAACTGAACCCTCCCTCCCGTCGGTTCCCGCGGGGACCGACGCCTGACCCGGGCACGGCCGGACTTCCCCGGCGGCCGACGCCTGATCACCCCCGACCCCCGGTCGGGCGGCCCCTCTCTCCGGAGGGTCGTCCGGCCGGGGGTCGCGGCGTCTCCACGGCTCATCACGCTGAGCTACCGAGTCCTCACCGATCCGCACCGGACACGCGTGCGCCCCGCTGGAGGGGTCCAGCCATCGGGTGACGGTGACGTGGCGCTTCCCCCCGATCACGGTCAGCATGGGTCGACTCGCCTCGGGGGACGGAAAGGGAGGCGCCGCCATGCCGTACTCACTGGTCAGTGCCGCGACACTCGGCTTCGACCTGGTCCGCATCCCGGCCGGCCGGGACGTCGCCGACGCCCTGCTCGCCGGGCTGGCCGCCGACGCCGCCACCCTCGAGCAGCTGGCCGCCGCGCACCCCGCCGCGGGGCGCGACCGCGAGGAGCGCGCGGTGCTCGCCGTCCGCGCTCGCAAGGCGCGCGAGCTGGCCGTGGGCATCCCGCACGTGCGCAACTTCGCCGTCGACCTGCCGGCCGCCGACCGCGCCGCCGTCCTGGTCGACCAGCTGCAGCGCAGCACCATCGGGGACGCCGCGGCCCTGGAGCGGGTCCTGCGCGAGGACGTCCTCGGCCCCGAGCACCCCGCCGTCGGCCTCGTGGACGACGACACGCTGGCCGCCGCGGCCGACGTCCTGGCCGACGCCGCGATCGGCTCCTGGGCCGCCGCCGTCCTGCCGCCGCTGGTGCGCCGCCGGCTGACCGGGCCGTTCGCCGCGGCGGCTGCCGCAGGCGGAGTCGGCAGCGCGGTGCCCGACCTCGGACCGGCCACCGGGGAGCTCACCGCGCTGCTCCACGAGCTGCGCGGCCTGGACGCCGCCGGCCGCGCGCGGTGGCAGGCGACCGTCGACGCCCGCCGGGCCGAGCGCCGCCCGTGGGCCGCGGCGATGCACGAGGCGTCCTGGGCCGCGCACGTCTCCGGGCGCACCCGCACCCTGGCCACCGCCCAGCTGCTCGCCGTCCAGGCGTTCCTCGACGGCGGCTTCGACCCCGCCACGGCCGCGGCCGGGACCTGGAACGCGGTGGCCGGCTGCGTGCAGGGCATTGTCATGGCCGACCTGCTCGGCGCCGACGCCCTTGCCGTCCTGGGCGTCACCCCCAGTTGATCATGGGGTAGTTGTCGGCGACACGGCTCGACCCGCCGTACGGGCCGGCAACAAGCCCATGATCAACTCACGGTGGGACTCGGACCGGGCCCGATCAGTCCTCGGGGTCGGGGAAGCGGGCGCCGGCGGGGATCTCGCCGTCCTGCTCCACCGCCGCCTCGCGGCCGACGAGGGTGATGTCGCCGTCCCCGCCGACCGAGGCCCCCCTGCCGACGTCGACCCGGTCGTCCAGGACGGCGCGGGTGACGGTCGCCCCGGCTCGCACGCGCGCACCCGGCAGCAGCACCGAGTCGACCACGGTGGCCCCGGCCTCGACGACGACACCGGGGGAGAGCACCGAGCCGCTCACCCGGCCGGCCACGCGGGTGCCGCCGGAGACGAGGCTGTCCTCCACCTCCGCACCCCGCAGCACCCGGGCGGCGCTGTGCCGGCCGCCGCGGGTGTGCACCGGCCAGCGCGGGTCGTCGAGGTCGAGC
Source organism: Geodermatophilus sp. SYSU D00965 (assembly GCF_054050075.1). Classification (NCBI taxonomy): domain Bacteria; kingdom Bacillati; phylum Actinomycetota; class Actinomycetes; order Geodermatophilales; family Geodermatophilaceae; genus Geodermatophilus; species Geodermatophilus sp. SYSU D00965. The sequence continues at coordinate 172,719 of NZ_JBJGYQ010000008.1, forward strand.
GGGGGCTCGGGGGAGAGGAAGTCCTGATGGGCGGCCCAGTAGGAGGACACGGTGCCCACGTCGCGCCAGTAGCCGCGGAACGGGTGGGCACGGGCCAGCCCGTCCCGGGTCTGCGCGGGCAGCAGGTGCGTCCCGAGGTCCTCCAGGCCGTCCTCGCCGTGCTCGGCCGCCAGCGCCTCGAGCCGGTCGAGCGTGGGGCCGGGGGAGAAGACGAAGACCTCGTTGGTCGCGGTGGTGGTGGCCGGCTCGTCGGGCTTGTACGCGTAGTCGGTGACCTCCCCGCCGCCGCCCACCTCGACGATCCCGTAGCGGGCGGCGTCGTCCTCGGCGACCTCGGTGGTCACCATCGTCACCTCCGCGCCCGACCCCAGGTGCCCGTCGACGACCTCGCGGTAGTCCAGCTTGTAGACCGCGTCGGCGCTCACGACGACGAGCGCGTCCGGGGCGGCGTCGCGCACCAGCGGCGCGTACCGCCACAGCGAGTTGGCCGTCCCCGACACCCACCCCGCGCGCTCGGTGCCCTGGTAGGGCGGGAGGGTGAGCAGCCCGCCGGCGGTGCGGTCGAGGTCCCACGGCCGGCCGTTGGCCAGGTGCTGCGACAGGGACGTCGGGTGGAACTGCACCGAGACCCACACGTCGGCGATCTGCGAGTGCTGGCAGTTGCTCAGCGGGAAGTCGACGAGCCGGTACACCCCGGCGAAGGGGACGGCGGGTTTCGCGCGCTGCTCGGTCAGCAGCTCCAGGCGGCCACCCGCACCGCCGGCGAGGACGAGGACCAGGACACGGGGGAGCGCCATGGATGCGGGCTACCCGTGATCCGGCTCCTCACCCGCGGTCGCCGACGTAGCCGCAGGCGCGGTCCTCCCGCAGGCCGGCCCGGCCCAGCGCCGCGACCACACCCCCGACCAGCACGGCGAGCAGCAGCCAGACGGCGGCGATGGCGAGCAGCACGGGCCGCAGTCTGCCGGTCGCGGCCGACCGCAGAGCAACGCGCGGATGGACTCCGCGCGACCGTCGAGGGTCCTCTCGGCCCGTCTCGCTCCCGCGCTAGAGACACCTAGACGCCGCTCGACGGGGGCACGTGCCGTGACCCGCCGCGGGCGGGGCGCCACGCCGCGCCGGAACGCCGTCCGACGCCGCGAGGAGGTGTGACCCGACTCACGCGTGTCTCGGCAGGCCGGGCGCGTCGCGGCTCCATCCTCGGCGCCCCGGATCGACAGACGAGAACGCGGAGGCCCCCATGCTCGACAGCACCGCCCGGTCGACCTGCCCGATCGCCGGCCCCTCGTGGGTCCGCCACCCCGTGCCGACGCGGTGGCTGTCCTACGGCGACGACCTGGCCACCGAGCTCGACCTGTCCACGGCGGGGCTGCGGCGCCCGGGCGACACGATCGGGGTGAGCGAGAAGGTGGCCGTCCTGCTGACCGGGCGGGCGATCCCCAGCGAGCGCGTCGTCCCCGGGCGGCTCGCCCGCTTCCTGGCCCGGCACGTGCAGACCGTGGGCAGCAGCTGCGGGCTGTCCATCCCCGAGAAGATGCAGCTGGTCCTGGAGCGGCAGGGCCGGGTGCGGGTGCTCGCCGCCGCCGCGTGCTGCCTGGCGCTGCGGCCGCTGGGCCGGCACGGCTCCTTCTACCGGGTGGCCGGCCCCTTCGCCCGTGACCTCGACGGCATGCGGCCGCCCTACTTCGACCTGCTCTTCCCGCCCCTCGACCCGGAGACCGCCCGGCGGCTGGCCCAGCGGCTGGAGGACCGGCTCGGCGTCGGGGTGGCGATCGTCGACGTCAACGACCGCGGCGGCTCGGTGCGGGCGGTCTCCGCCGCCGCGCTGGGCGCCGACGAGCTGCTGAGCGCGCTGCGGGACAACCCGATGGGCCAGGGTGACGAGGGGCTGCCCTTCGTCGTCGTCCGGCGGTCAGCGGCGCAGGACCAGCCCGCGGACGGCGGCACCGAGCTCCCGCAGCTCGCGGCAGCGCAGCAGCCACAGCACCAGCAGGTACACCACCAGGCAGCTCGCCGCGCCGGCCGCCGCGCCGCCCAGGCCGTCCCAGCGCCGCGCGAGGAGCGCCGTCGGTACCGCGGCGCACGCCGCCGCCGCGGCGACCTGGGCGCTGCAGCGGCCCAGGCCGGCCAGTGACACGCCCTCGCCCGCGGTGCGCAGCCGCCACAGCGACAGGCCGGCCACCAGCAGCAGCGACGCCGACGTCGACACCGCCAGCCCGAGGACGCCGAACCGCAGCCCCAGGGTGAGGTCCCCGACCACGTTGACCGCCATGCCCAGCACGCCCAGGGCCACCGGCGTCCGGGAGTCGCCGAGGGACAGGAACGCCCGGGTCGCCGGCTCGCGGAGGGCCAGGCCGAGCAGGGACGCGGCGTAGCCGGTGACGGCCAGCGCGGTGACCCGGACCGCCTCGGCGTCGAAGGCACCGCGCTCGAACAGCAGGGCCACGACGGGCTCGGCGGCCACGGTGAGGACCACCACGACCGGGGTCACCAGGATGAGCAGCACACCGCTGCTGCGCCGCAGCAGGTCCTCGAGGGAGCGGGTGCCGCCGGGCCGGGCGGCCGCGGCGAGCGCCGGGTAGAGGGTGGTGGCCACCGTCGCGATGACGAGGGTGTCGGCCAGCCCGACCAGCCGCCACCCGTAGTTGAGCGCGGTGATGGTGCCCTCGCCGACCGCCGAGCCGACCGCGCGGTCGACCAGCGTGTTGACCTGGGAGACCGCGCTGCCCACCAGCAGGGGAGGCACCAGCGCCAGCATCTCGCGGAAGCCGCGGTCGCGGACGTCGAGCGAGGGCCGCAGCGACTGACCGACGGCCAGCAGCGGCGGCAGCTGGGTCAGCAGGCGCAGCCCGCTGCCGACGACGAAGGCCACCGCCAGCGCCGTCACGCCGTAGACCTGGCCGAACAACAGCGCGCCCGCGATGAGGACGAGGTTGAACGGGATGCCCTCCGCCGCGGCCCAGCCGAACCGGCGGTGCCCCTGCGCGGCCCCGGCCAGCACGTTGGTGGCGGCGATCAGCGCGGTGGCGGTGACCACCAGCCGGGTGAGGCGGACGGCCTCGTCGGTGGTCGCCGCGTCGAACCCCGGGGCCAGCACCATCACCAGCGGCCGGGCCAGCACCGCCATGACCACGGAGGCGGCCAGCATCACGAGCACGGTCACCGTCAGCGCCACGCGCACGCTGTGGTGCCCGCGTTCGGGCCGCCCGTCGGCGACCGCCCGCGCCACCGTGGGGACGACGGACTTCGCCACGGCCCCCGCCATGAGCGCCAGCACCAGGTTCATCAGGCCCTGGGCGACGAAGTAGGCGTCCAGCGACGAGCCCACCCCGAACACCGCCGCGAGGACGACGTCCCGCACGAACCCGAGGACCTGGCTGCCCAGCGTCAGCCCCGCCACCAGCGCGGTCGACCGGGCCAGGCCTCCTCGACTCACCCGGCGCATCCTGCCGCCCGCCGGGTCCGCAGGCGAGGCGGAACGCCGTCGGCCGCCGGACCGCCGCGCCGGCGGGGGAGGGGAGCGGGCGGTGACCGGCCGCCGGTCCGGAGACGAGTCGACAAATGGCGGGAAATGGTCGGTCAGCGCCATTCATGATCGAGAAAAAAATGTCCGGGAATGTGCCCGGATCCGCTCAAGTGGAGGAGCGGGGCGGCCGACAACTCGGGGGACAGGCACCGTCATCGGACGCCCACCGCACCGGCGCGGTGGCGCGCCCCCGCGCCCAGCGCGGCCTCCGGGCGACTGCCGACACCGACACCGACAGCGCAACCCCGGCGGCCCTCCGCGCCGGGAGACGGAGGACGCATGGACCCGATCCGGGTGATGGTCGTCGACGACTCGGTGGTCGTCCGCAAGATCGTGACCGACGTCCTCTCGCAGGACCCGGCGATCGAGGTGGTCGGCACCGCGGTCAACGGCCGCATCGCCGTCGGGAAGCTCGAGCAGTTGAAGCCCGACCTGGTCACCATGGACATCGAGATGCCGGAGATGAACGGCATCGAGGCGGTCCGGGCCATCCGCGCCACGCGGAGCCGGGTGCCGATCATCATGTTCAGCACGCTCACCGAGCGCGGCGCCGCGGCCACCCTGGACGCCCTGTCCGCCGGCGCCAACGAGTACGTCACCAAGCCCGCGAACGTGGGCAGCGTCGCGGCGTCGATGGAGAGCGTCCGCGAGCAGCTCATCCCCAAGATCAAGGCCCTCACCGGCCGCCCGGTCACCGCCGGCCCGGTCCGCGCCGCCGCGGCGGCCCCGGTCCGCGCCGCGGTCCCGGCCCCTCGGCAGGGTGCGGTCAAGCAGCCCGCCGTCCTCGTCATAGGCTCGTCCACCGGCGGGCCGGAGGCGCTGGCCAAGCTGCTGCCGCAGCTTCCGGCCACGCTGCCGGTGCCGGTGCTGCTGGTGCAGCACATGCCCCCGGTGTTCACCCGCCAGTTCGCCCAGCGGCTGGACCGGCTCTGCCCGCTGCGCGTGGTCGAGGCCGTCGACGGCACCCCGCTGGCGCCCGGCACGGTGCACCTGGCCCCCGGCGACCACCACCTGACCGTCCGCGGCACCGCCCGTGGCCTGGTCACCGGGCTCGGCCAGGGACCAGCGGAGAACTTCTGCCGGCCCGCCGTCGACCCGCTGTTCCGGTCGGCGGTCGACGCCTACGACGGCGCGGTCCTCGGCCTGGTGCTGACCGGCATGGGCTCGGACGGCCGGGTCGGCGCCGGGCGCATCCGGGAGGCCGGCGGCTCGGTCGTCGTCCAGGACCAGGCGACCTCCGTCGTCTGGGGCATGCCCGGCGCCGTCGCCTCGGCCGGCTTCGCCGACGAGGTCCTGCCGCTGGACCGGATCGCCGACGCCGTCCTCCGGCGGCTCGCCCCGGCCCGACCGACGACTGCGACCCCGGCGTTCACGGGAGGACGACGATGACCCTGACCGCCACCAGCTTCGACTGGGTCCGCCAGCTGGTGCACCGGGAGAGCGCGATCGTGCTCGCCCCCGGCAAGGAGTACCTGGTGGAGGCCCGGCTGCTGCCGATCGCCCGCCAGATGGGCCTGCCCGACGTCAGCCAGCTGGTCGACACGGTGCGCACCCGACCCAGCCCGGAGCACACCCGGAAGATCGTCGAGGCGCTCACCACCAACGAGACCTCGTGGTTCCGGGACGGCGACCCGTTCACGGCGCTCACCTCGACGGTGCTGCCCGCGCTGCTGGGCGCCCGCGGCCCGGCCGAGCGGCTGCAGATCTGGTCGGCGGCCTGCTCCAGCGGGCAGGAGCCGTACACGATCGCGATGCTGCTGGAGGACGCGCTGCCCAACGCGTCGAGCCGGGTCGCCATCACCGCGACCGACATCTCCCGCGAGATGGTGCAGCGGACCCGGGCCGGCCGGTTCAGCCAGCTCGAGGTCAACCGCGGGCTGCCCGCACCGATGCTGGTCCGCCACTTCACGCGGGCCGGCACCGAGTGGGAGGTCGCGCCGGCGCTGCGCCGCATGGTGTCGGCCAGCGAGTGCAACCTGGCCGCCCCGCTGCCGCGGATGGGCCCGTTCGACGTGGTCTACCTGCGCAACGTCCTCATCTACTTCGACCTGCCCACCAAGCAGGCGATCCTCCGCCGGGTGCGCGCCCTCATGCGCCCCGACGGCTGGCTCTTCCTCGGCGCCGCAGAGACCACCTTGGGCGTCGACGACTCCTGGGAGCGGGTCGTGATCGGCCGCAGCTCCGCCTACCGCCCACTGAAGGGGGCCTGACGTGCGTGCACTGGTGATCGACGACTCACGCGCCATGCGGCGCATCGTGAGCGGGACGCTCGAGGGCTTCGGCTACGAGACCCGCCAGGCCGGACACGGCCAGGAGGCACTCGACGTGCTGCACGAGGGCTGGGTGCCCGAGCTGTGCACGGTCGACTGGAACATGCCGGTGATGGACGGCCTCCAGTTCGTCTCCGCCATCCGCGCCAACCCCGCCTGGCGGGCGGTGACGCTGATGATGGTCACCTCCGAGGGCGAGCAGTCCCAGATCGTCCGTGCGCTGGCCGCCGGCGCGCACGAGTACGTGCTCAAGCCGTTCACCGCCGACGCCATCCGCGACAAGCTCGCGCTGCTCGGCCTGCTCCCCGAGGAGGTCGTCCTGTGAGCGCGCCCGCGATCACCGAGCTGCTCGACGAGGCCACCGTCCAGGAGATCGCCGACCAGGCGTGGGCCGCCCTCGTCGGCGAGGACGAGGTCCTCGTGCCGCTGCCGGGTGAGCTGCCCGCCGACACGGTCAGCTCCTGGGTCGAGATCGTCGGCCCGTGGACCGGCACGGTCGTGCTGACCTGCGCCCGGACCACCGCCGAGGAGCTGGCCCGCGCCCTGCTGCGCGAGCACGCCCCCGACGAGCTCGAGGCCGAGGACGTCGACGACGCCCTCGGCGAGCTCGCCAACGTGGTGGGCGGCAACGTCAAGGCCGTCCTCCCCGGACCGTCCGTCCTCGGCCTGCCCGAGGTCGGTGTCGCCCCGAGCCCCGGCTCCCCGGACGACACCTGCCGCGTCGACGCCCAGTGGCGCGGCCAGCCGCTGACCATCTCCGTCCAGGGCACCTCTGCCGCCCTGGACCCCACGGAAGAGAACGGAGTGCCCCTGTGAAGATCCTGGTCGCCGACGACAGCCGCGTCATGCGGCAGATCGTCATCCGCACCCTGCGGCAGGCCGGTTACGACGACCACGACATCGTCGAGGCCGAGGACGGCCGCGACGCCTACGACAAGGTCCAGAGCGAGAGCCCGGACCTGGTCCTGTCGGACTGGAACATGCCGAACATGACCGGGCTGGAGTGCCTCCAGGCGCTGCGCTCGGCCGGCTCCGGCGTCCCCTTCGGCTTCGTCACCTCCGAGGGCTCGGCCGAGATGCGGGAGAAGGCCGCCGACGCCGGCGCGCTGTTCCTCATCGCCAAGCCGTTCACCGAGGAGACCTTCCGCGAGAACCTGGACGGGGTGATCGCATGAGGAGCGAGCTTGCGAGCTCCGCAGTAGACACCGTTGCGCCGGCAGGCACGTCGGCGACGAGCGCCAGCGAGGAGACGAAGTGACTGCGCCCCTGACCGTCGTCCTGCCGGACGCCAAGGCCGTCAAGGACATGCTCTCCGGCCTGGTCGGCAAGCAGGTCGGCGTCACGCCGGGCGCCCCGGTGACCCCCACCGAGAAGAAGCCGGTCTCGGTCGCGGTCTACGTGTCCCCGTCGATGGACGTCAACGCCCTGTGCGTGATGGACCTGCCGCTGGCGGCCTGGACCGGTGGCGCGCTCGCGCTGCTGCCCCCCGGCGGCGTCCAGGACGCCGTCGAGGAGGACGGTGAGCTGACCACCATGCTCACCGAGGCGCTGCACGAGGTCGTCAACGTGCTGTCGGCGCTGTTCAACGTGCCGGGCGCCCCGCACTCGAAGCTGTACAAGTCCTACGCGCCCGGCGACGAGCTGCCCGGGGACATCGCCGGCATGCTGTCCGCCTTCAACCGGCTCGACCTCGCCGTCGACGTCCCCGGCTACGGCAAGGGCGGCCTCTCACTGGTCGTCCCGTAACACCGCGGTCCTCCGGACCGCACCGCGGCCAGGTGCCGTCCCGACCGGCGTCGAGCCGCGTCGTCACGGCATCCCGGACCCCTCCGGGGCCCACTCGCCGCGACACACCGCCCACGAACGACGGGCCCCGGGCAACCGCTCGGGGCCCGTCGTCGTTGTAGAAGGACCCCTTGTCCCCCGCCCCTCGCACGCTCGCGGCGGGACCCTGCAAGGGGGCCGATCAGTGCAGCGCGGGCTGCCGGTCCTCCACCATCGTCGGCAGGCAGGCCCACACGTGCTTGCAGCCCCCGTCGACGTACCAGCCGTGCGCCACCGAGAGCCGGGCCACCAGGTACAGGCCCATGCCGCCCTGCGCGGGGTCCCGGTCGACCGCGGGTGCCGGCATCGTCTCCTGGTCCCGGTCGCTGACGTCGAGCAGCCAGCCGCCGCTGCCCGCGATGACGGTGGCGACCACCGGGGACAGCCCGTGCCGCAGCGCGTTCGAGGCGAGCTCGTCGAAGGCCAGGACCAGCCGCTCGGCCGCGTGGTCCTCCTCGTCGGCCGGGAAACCGACCCCGTCGAGCCGGGAGCGGAGGGCGGCGCGCGCCGACGGCAGCTCGGCGATCGACTGCAGGTCCCAGCGCCAGACCTCGCCCCGCCCGTCCGGGAGCGGGCGCAGCGGCCACGCCAGTCGACCCACGTCCCTCTCCCGTCGCGTCGTCTGCTCCGACGTCCGGAGGGTGCCCACCGGGCCCGGTGCTCAATCGTGTCCGGCGGGTTTCGGGCGCGGGTGTGACCGACGCCGCGCGGGTCGCTCAGCGCGGCCGGACGCTCACGGCGACCAGGGCGACGTCGTCGTCCGGCGTGCCGTCGACCATGCGGGCCAGCAGCTCGTCGCACAGCCGGTCCAGCGGCTGCCCGGCGAGCTCGGCGAGGTGCCGGCGCAGCCGGGCCACACCCGCGTCCACGTCGGAGTCGCGCCGCTCCACCAGCCCGTCGGTGTAGAGCAGCACCGTCGCACCCGGGCGCAGCGGGACGACGAGCTCCTGGCGCACCGTGTGCGGGTCGATGCCCAGCAGCAGGTCGCCGAGGGTGCCGCCCAGGACGGTCACCGTGCCGTCGGGGTCGACGACCAGCGGGGGCGGGTGGCCGGCGTTGGCGTAGCGCAGCACGGTCCCGCCGCGCTCGATCCGGCCGATCGCGGCGGTGGCCAGCGTGCCGCTGTGCATGTGCGCGATCGCGGCGTCCAGCCCCCGCAGCACCTCCGCCGGCCCGGCGCCGCTGTAGTGGGCGATGCCCCGGAGCAGCCCGCGCAGCTGGCCCATCTCCGCCGCGGCGGCGGTGTCGTGGCCCGCGACGTCACCGATCACCACCACCTGGTGCCCGGCGGGCTGGAGGAAGGCGTCGTACCAGTCCCCGCCCACCTGCGCCGCCTCCGAGGCCGGCACGTACCGGACCACGACGCGGGCGTCCCCGATCGTCGGCGGGTCGGTGAGCAGGCTGCGCTGCAGCGCCTCCGCCAGCTGGGCCTGCCGGTGCACCCGGTGCACCCGGTCGACCGCCTGGCCGGCCCGGGAGGCCACCTCCCGCGCGGCGGCGAGGTCGTCGGGGTCCAGCGTGCGGCCCGGGTCGAGGTACAGCGTCAGGACGCCGACGGTGCGCTGCTCGGCGCGCAGCGGCAGGACGACGGCGGACCCGAGCCCCAGTGCCCGCAGCAGGTCGCGCGCTGGGCCCGGGGACATGAGCCCGAGGACGGCGTCGACCGAGTCACCGACGGAGCTGCCGGTGCGCAGGGAGTGCGCGACGGGCGACACCTCCGGCATGGTGTCCATCCGCACGCGCGTGTAGCGGGCCATCAGCTCCCGGCGCTCCGGGTCCGCGTGCCAGGACCCGACGTCCCGGGCCCGCCCCTCGCGGTCGACGACGGTGACGATGCAGGCGTCGGCGAGCGCGGGCACCACCAGACGCGCCAGGCTGCCCAGCGCGGACTCGCCGTCGAGGGCGCCGGAGAGCTCGGCGGTCACCGCGGCGAGCAGCGCCATGCGGGCCCCTGCCCGCTCGGCGGCCCGCTGGGCCCGCTCGGCCGCCTCCTGGGCCACGTGGCGGGCGCTGACGTCCACGACGGCGAGGGCCACGCCGTCCGGCACCGGCCAGGCGTGCAGCGCCAGCCAGCGTCCGGTGGAGCCGGGCGAGGGCAGCTCGCTGCTGACGGCCGTCCCGGTGGTCACCGCCTCCGCGCAGGCCGCGCTGACCGCGGCGGCGAGGTCCGCGGGCGCGCCGTCCACGGCGAGCAGGTCGGCGACCGAGCGCCCCGTCATCCGGGCGACCGGCCGGCCCAGCATGCGCTCGGCGGCAGGGTTGGCGTACGTCACGCGCCCGGCGGGGTCGACGCACCACAGCGCGGCGGGCATGGCGTCGAGCACCGCGGCCGCGGTGTCCCCGGACAGGAGTGGCGCTGCCGGAGCCTCGACGCCGGATCCGGTGTCCGGTCGCCAGTCCTCCACGGGAGCCACCCTCTTCCACGGCCGGCGCCGGGCGCGCCTGTCCGGAGGCCCCCCGCCCAGCGGGCCGTGGAGGGGTGTCCGGATCGTGGCAGCGCCGCGGGGCGCTGCCAAGGAGGCCCGTCCCGGCGGCCACCCCGATCGGGCACGCCCGCGCCCGGCGTGCCGGGGACCGGATCGCGATGAGGCAGAGTGGGTCCCATGACCAGGGAGAACGCGGCTCCGCCGCCCCCCGACCTGCTGAGGCAGGCGGTGGAGGGCATGGACCGGCCGCTGTTGGTCCTGGACGAGGAGTGGCGGTTCCGGTACGTGAACCCCGCGGGGGCGCGGGCGCTGGACCGGACCGTCGGCGAGCTGGTCGGCCGGGACATCTGGACGGAGTTCCCGGAGGCCGTCGGCGGATCCTTCGAGCAGCTGTACCGGCGGGTGCGCGCGACCGGGGAGTCGGGCACCACGGAGGCCTGGTTCGACCCGCTGGGGAAGTGGTTCCGTGCCGACGCGTTCCTCACCGACGCCGGCCTGGTCGTCTCCTACGACGACGTCACCGAGCGGCGGCGCACCGAGGACGAGCGGGCCGCCGCGGTCGCCGCGCGGGAGGAGTCGGTGCGCTCGGCCACCGTGGCCGCCGCGGAGGCCGAGGTGGCCGGCCGGCACCTGATCCTGCTGGGCGACGTCAACCTGGCGATGACCTCCACCGTCGACGTCGACGAGGCGGTCGACCGCTTCGCCCACCTCGTCGTCCCGCTGCTGGCGGACTGGTGCCTGGTCAGCGTGATCGACCCCGACGGCAACCGCCGCGACGTCGGCCGCGCGCACAGCGACCCGGCGATGGTCGAGGCGATGCACCGCTACGCCGACGCGCGGGTGCGGACCAACGCCCCCAACGCCCCGGTCCCGATGGCGCTGCGCAGCGCGCGCCCGGTCGTGATCCCGGCGCTCACGGAGGACGACGTCGCCGGCATGGTCAGCAGCGCCGAGGCGCGGGCCGCGCTGGCGCCGCTGCGGCCGGCGGCGGTGGCGACGTTCCCGCTGGTCGCCCGCAACGAGATCTTCGGCGCCTTCACCCTGGTCAACGGCCCCGAGCGCGGCCCGCACACCGAGGCCGAGCTGCGGACGGCGGAGATCGCCTCCCGCCGCGCGGCGCTGGCGCTGGACAACGCGCGGCTGGCCGCGGCCAACCAGCAGGTCGCCGAGCGGCTCCAGCGCAGTCTGCTGTCCCCGCCGGTCCAGCCCGACGGCCTGGAGCTGGCCGTCCGCTACCGGCCGGCGACCCGCGGGGTCTCCATCGGCGGCGACTGGTACGACGCGTTCCTGCAGCCGGACGGCGACACGGTGGTCGTCATCGGCGACGTCATGGGCCACGACATCGAGGCCGCCGCAGCCATGGGCCAGGTCAAGACCCTGGTCCGGGCGATCGCGTTCGACCGGCTGGAGGAGCCGGCCGGCGTCCTGCGCCGGGTCGACCACGCCCTCGTCGGCCTGGCCGTGCCCACGATGGCCACCGCCCTCGTCTGCCGCGTCGAGCAGACCCCCGCCGAGCGGGAGCAGGGCCTGCGCCGCGTGCGCTGGTCCACCGCCGGGCACCCCGAGCCGATGCTGCTCTTCCCCGACGGCGCGGTCGCCGACCTCTCCACGCCGGTCGGGCCGCCGCTGGGCATCGGCTGGCGGGGGCCGCGCGTCGACGGCACCGCGACCGTCCCGGAGGGCGCCACCCTGCTGCTGTTCACCGACGGGCTCTTCGAGCGCCGCGGCGTGCCGCTCGACGAGGGCCGCGACCAGTTGCGCCGGCTCCTGGCCGGCTCGGCGGGCGAGCCCCTCGACGACCTCTGCGACCGGCTGCTGGCGGGGATGCTCAGCGACGGCGCCGAGGACGACGTCGCGCTGCTCGCCGTCCGTGCCCACCCGTCCTCGTGGGAGCGACCCCTGGACGCCGCAGCCGAGCGGGGTCAGCCGATGGCCGCCCACCGCGCGTGACCTCCCGCGGTCGGGCCGCCCGGGCTCAGTCCCGGGCGGCGGCCGCCCGGACGGCGTCCGCGATCGCCGCCACGCCCTCGGGGGACCAGACGATCGAGTAGTGGTTGGTGCCGGGCACCTCCCGCGCGGTGATCCCGGACGGCGCCAGCCCGAGGCCGGCCAGCCGCGTCTCGTCGTAGAGACCGGGGGTCTGGTCCATCAGGCCGCGCGTCGCCCACAGCAGCGTGGCCGGCACGGGCAGGTCGGCGGTGGCCTCGAGCACCCGCTCGTTGAGCAGCACGTCGCCGCCGTCCACCCGGATCGCCTCCGGCACGCACGCGCTGCGCAGCGCGGGCGGCTCGCCCTGCAGGTCGCGGGTCAGGTACGCGGCCACGGCGGGGTCGTCGACCCACGGCCCGACCGCGGGGTGCTGCGCCCAGAAGGCCCGCACCGCCGCGAGGTCCGGGAAGGTCATCGACAACCGCTGCAGCGACGGCCCGAGGAGGGCGGCCATCATCGCGTCGACGTCGGCCCCCGGGGGCAGGGGCAGGGCCAGCCCGCCGTCCACCAGGACCAGGCCGTGCACGCGGTCGCGGGCCTGCCCCGCCGCCGCCAGCGCCGCGACGAATGCGCCCATGGAGTGCCCGACCAGCACGGTGGCCTCCGCCCCGGCCTCGGCGTCGGCACCGAAGCCGTCCAGCAGCGCGGTGAGGTCGTCGGCGTGCGCGTCGAGGCCGTACGGGCCGGGCAGTCCGGCCGAGCCGGCCCGGCCGCGCAGGTCCGGCGCGAGGACCTCGAACTCGCCGGCCAGCGCGTCGGCGACCCGCGCCCAGGCCATGGCGTTGGCGGTGATGCCGTGCACGAGCACGGCCAGGGGCGCGCCGGGGGCGTCGGCCGGCCAGCGCAGGGCGGTCAGCTCCCCGCCGGCCACGGGGACGGCGATCTCCTGCGGTTCTCTCACGCTGCCACCCTGCCCGGCCCGGGCCGACGCCGCAGGGCCAGGCAGGCCCACCGGCCGCACGGTGGGCTGCGCAGGTCGTGCTCTGCGTCCCCCTCGCACGCAGAGCACGACTGCCGGCGGAGGGACGTCGTCAGGCGATGCCCACTGGCCTGACTCCGCCCCCGCGGAAGGACCCCGCTGCCCCCCACCACTCGCAGGCTCGTGGCGGGCCCCTGCAGCGCGGCCACTGGTCGCTCGTTCCTCGCTGCGATGCTCCCGCGGTCGTCGTCAGGCGACCTCGATCGCGAAGGCGACCAGGAAGCCCAGCGTCGTGATCACCCCGGTCCAGGTGCGGGTGCGCTCGAACGCCTCCGGGATCATCGTGTCGGCGATCATGGTCAGGATCGCCCCGGCGGCCACGGCGGTGATGACCGCGATCGCCTCGGGCGGCGCCCCGCCCAGCGCGGCGTAGCCGACCAGCGCCGCGAGGCCGCTGGCGACCGCGATCCCGCCCCACACGCCGAACACGTAGCGCGCGGAGCGGCCGTTGGCCTTCATCCCGGCGGCCGAGGACAGCCCCTCGGGCACGTTGGAGATGAACACCGCGGCCAGCACGGAGGCGCTCACCGACCCGCCGCCCAGCAGCCCGAGCCCGAGGACGACGGACTCCGGGACGCCGTCGAGCAGCGCCCCGATCGCGATCGCGGCCCCGCTGCCGGACTGCTCGTCCTCCGAGGGCTGCTGGGTCCCCGACCGCTTGCGGTGCCGGGCGCCGCGCCGGGCCAGCGCCTCGTTGGCCGCCAGGTAGGCCAGCGCGCCACCGACGAACCCGACCGACGTGGCCGGCAGCCCGCCGGTCTCGGCTGCCTCGGCCATGAGGTCGAAGGCCACGGCGGAGATCAGCACACCGGACCCGAAGGCCATGACCGAGGCGATGACCGTCTGCGGCACCCGCACGAACCAGGCGACCAGCGCGCCGAGCACCAGCGCCCCGCCGCCCAGCAGGCCCCAGAGCCCGGCTTCCAGCCACGTCGGCACGCCCGTCCCCGTTCCTCGCCCCCCTGGTCAGGGGACGCCGGGGACGGCTCTGCCCACGGAGCCGATCGGTCAACCGCGCCGGCCTCGCCCGATCAGGTGTGCGGCGGTCCTCGCCGGTCGGCTCCGGCCGGTGCCCCCGTCACGCGGTCGGGATACGTGGCGGTGAACCGCACCATGCCCCAGATCACCGCGATCGGCAGGACCCAGTCGAGCAGCAGCTCGGCCAGGTGGCTGCCGGGGCCGCCCGTCGCGTCGAGCCCCAGCGCGGTGACCAGGGCGGAGGCCGCGCCCATCGCCGCGATCGCCACCGCCCACGCGGCGCTGAGCACCCGGTTGATCTTCGTGAAGGCCGGGGAGTCCCAGTACTCACGGGGTGTGCTCTGGCGGGCGTACTCCGCGGTGAACGGCAGCACCGGCACGGTCAGCAGCAGGTACAGGCCCAGCGTCACGCCGACCAACGGCCTGCCCCACTCGTACAGCCACCGGTCGACGGCGGGGCCCCCGGCGAACCCGACCACGGCGATGACCCCGAACAGGACCAGCGAGCCGATGTCGAGGATGCGGGGACCGTGCCGGCGCTGGGCCCGCACCAGGGCGATGCCCGCGATGGCGGCGGCCACCAGCGCGGCCCAGGCCACGCCGTCGGAGGCGAGCCGCTGGGCGACGAAGGCGAAGACGATCCACGGCAGGAAGCCGACGGCCAGGCTGGCGAACCCCAGCCCGGGCGGCGTGGACCGGGCCGGGTGTGCCGGTGCGGGCGCGGGGGTGGCGGTCATGAGGACCCCGATCGGGACGAGGGTCCGTCCATGCTCGACCGGCCGGCACCGGGTGGGCCAGGGCCCTTGGACCGGTCCTCCCCGTGCGCACTCACCGCGGTCCCCGGGGTCCCGGGACGACGGCACGTGCACACACCGTGCCGACCAGCGGCGGCGGGCCTCAGTCGGGGTGGCTGAGCAGGTAGCGGCCGAAGTGCGGCACGGTGAACGCGATCTGCCCGCGCTCGGCGGAGTAGACCAGACCCTTCTTGATCAGCGAGTCGCGCGCGGGGGAGAGGGACGCCGGCTTGCGGCCCAGCGACACCGCGACCTCCGACGTCGCCACCGCGGCCCCGTTCGGCCCGCCGAGCTCGGCCATCGCGTGCATGTACTCCCGCTCGGCGGGCGTGGCGCGGTCGTAGCGGGACCCGAAGAACCCGACCGCCAGCTCGGCCTCGGCGACCGGCGCGGCCATCGCGACGTCCGCCGCGGTGATCGGTGAGGCGGCCGCGACGTCCCACGTGACCTTCCCGTAGGCCTGCACGAAGTACGGGTAGCCGTCGGCGGCCGCGTACAGCGCGTCGAGCGCCTCCGCCTCGAAGGTGACCTCCTCCCGCTCGGCCGGGGCGAGCAGCGCCCGGTCGGCGGCGGCCCGGTCGAGCCGGTCGATGCGCAGGTAGCGGAACAGCCGCTCGGAGTAGCTCTTCGACGCCGACAGCACCGCCGGCAGGTGGGGGAGGCCCGCACCGACGACGATCAGCGGCGCGCCCTGCTGCGACAGCTCGTGGCAGGCGGCGCAGATCGCCGAGACGTCGGGGGCCTGGACGTCCTGCATCTCGTCGATGAACAGCGCGACGCCCTTGCCGACGTCGGCGGCGAGCCCCGCGGCGTCGCTGAGCAGCTCGACCAGGTCGATCTCCATGTCCCCGGAGTCGGCCCGCCCGTTGGCCGCGGGGACGTCGATGCCCGGCTGCCAGCGGTCGCGCACCTTGGCGTCCGCCGACTGCCGCTGCGCGAAGGCCTTGAGCACGCCCAGGACGGCGTCCATCGACTCCTGGTCGGGGTGGCGCAGCTCGCGCAGCGCCATGTGCAGCGCGGAGGACACCGGCCGGCGCAGCGACTGGTCCGGCCGCGCCTCGATCTTGCCGGTGCCCCAGCCGCGGCTGATCGCCGCCGACCGCAGCTGGTTGAGCAGCACCGTCTTGCCCACGCCGCGCAGCCCGGTCAGCACCAGGGACCGCTCCGGGCGGCCGTGCGCGATCCGCTCGAGGACGACGTCGAAGGCCGACAGCTCGGTGTCGCGACCGGCGAGCTCCGGCGGGCGCTGGCCGGCGCCGGGCGCGTACGGGTTCCGCACGGGGTCCATGTCGAGCACCGTATGGCGTCGTCTAGCCCTCGCCGTAGACGTCGGTAGAAGCGGCTAGGGCGTGTCGCCGTCGGGGTCCTCGACCGCCAGGGCCTGGATCCGCTCCGCCCGGCGCTCGGCCAGGTCGGCGGCCCGGAGGTTCTCCTCCCGGCTGCCGGCCTCCCCGGTGTCGAGCTCGGCCAGCCGCCGGTGCACCGCGGCGATCTCCAGCAGCTTCGAGGCGGCGTTGTAGATGGCGCCCTCCACGGCCTGCCGTTGGGCGTCCAGGAGCGTCTGCGCGCTCCAGGAGTGCCCGACGTGGCAGGTGTAGCTGGCCGTGCTGTCCGGGACCGTCTCGTACATGCCGCCCTGGCACTCGGGGCACCCCACGGCCGCGGGCGTGCCCAGGTCGGTGACCGCGGTCGGTCCGCCCTCCATGGACCTGCTCCTCTCTCGGGTGGTGGCCGGCGCGGAGGAAGGGAAGGGCCCGCACACGACGTCGGTGACAGCGGCTCCCAGCGCGGCGGCGGGGAGCGATCGGGCCCGGCGGACGGTCGTCAGCGCGGCCCGCGGCATCGCCGAGACCCGGGCCTCGGCCGGGTCCTGGACGAGGACGGTGCCGTCCTGGGCGGCCACGCTCGCCGCGCCCACGGCGCCGTCGTCCAGCGCGCCGGAGAGGACGACGGCCACGACACCGGGGCCGTAGGACTGTGCGGCGGTGCGGAACAGCGGGTCCACGGCCGGCCGCTGCCGGTTCACCCGGGGTCCGGGCGACAGCCGCACCCGGGAGTCGCGGACCAGCAGGTGCCGGTCCGGGGGTGCCACGAGCACCGTCCCCGGGGCCAGCGCGTCCCCGTCGACGGCGTGGCGCGCGGGCAGCGGCCCCCAGCGGGACACCAGCCGGGGCAGACGGCTGTCGGCGGAGGGTGGCAGGTGCACCACCACGAGGACGGCGGCGGGGAGGTCCGGCGGCAGCGCCGCGACCAGCTCCTGCAGCGGGCCCAGGCCACCGGCGGATGCGCCGACCACCACCAGTCGGTCCATCGCTGCCCACCTCTCCGGTCCCCGCGAGGAGGAGTGTGCCCGCAGGAGCCCGATCGATGCGTGCGACGGTCAGCGATCGGCCGCGGCCGGCCGGGACCCGCCCCGCCGGACCCACCCCACCCGGCGTTGATCATGGGCTCGTTGCCGCTCCGGCCGGCGTGTCCCACCGTGTCGCCGACAACGAGCCCATGATCAACGCGGGGAGTCCGCTGTCGACCGCCGTCTGGCCCTGTCTAGGGGACTTGCTAGAGAGTCGTAGAGGGCCCGACACGGCCGGATCGTGATCACCCGCCGCTAGCGTGGACGGCGTGCTGAGGTTCCTCGTCAAGGTCGTCATCATGGCCGCCGTCTTCTACGGCGTCGCCTACCTGCTGGACGGCATCGAGGTGATCCCGAACCCGAACGGTCCGCTCGGGGAGCCCGGCACCTACCTGTGGATCGCCCTGATCTTCGCCGTCGTCAACGCGATCGTCGGGCCGATCCTGCGGCTGCTGTCCCTGCCGTTCGTGCTCCTGACCCTGGGCCTGTTCCTGCTGGTGATCAACGCGGCCCTGCTCGGCATCACCGCGGCGATCACCGACCGCCTGCAGGTCAACGGGTTCGGCAGCGCGATCGTCGGCGGGCTGCTGCTGGCCATCGGGGGCTGGGTGGCCGACCAGCTGACCGAGAAGCGCTGAACTCGCCTCGCGTCGTCGTGACCGGGCGCACACCCTCGGGATAGCGTCAACCGTCATGGCCAGCACCATCGGCACCGCCCCGGCGACCCCGGGAGCGGGCCCGGCGGCCGGCGCGTCACCCGCAGCCGCCCCCAGCGAACTGGCCGCCCTCGAGGCGGCCCGGCAGGAGAAGTCCCGGCTCCTGGAGCGAGCGGCGCGCGGCGCCCTCGACTCCCGGTCGGGGCTGCCACCCGGCTGCGGCGCCGACGACGTCCCGGCGCTGCTCCAGCGCTACTACTGGAACGAGCCGGCCGCCGAGGTGCTCGACCACGACCCGGCCGACCTCGCCGCCCTGGCGCTGGCCCACCTGCGCCTGGCGGAGGTCCGCCCGCAGGGCTCGGCGACCGTCGACGTCCAGCGGTTGCCCGACCGCCCCGGCGCCCGGCCCCGTTCGGTGGTGCTGGTCGTCACCGACGACATGCCCTTCCTCGTCGACTCGGTCACCGCCGAGGTGATCCGGCAGGGCTTCCGGCTCGAGCACGTCGTCCACCCGGTGGTGGTGGTCCGTCGCGACCTCACCGGCCGGATGCGGGCCTTCTGCGACAGCGGGGACGCCGCGGCCTGCGGGTCCGACGCGCTGGCCGAGTCGTGGATGGCCGTGGTCCTCGACGGGCCGCTGGACGAGGAGGCCACGGCCGACCTGGTCGCCGGGCTGCGCACCGTGCTGGCCGACGTCCGCGCCGTGGACGAGGACGCCGGCCGCATGCGCGCCCGCGCCCTGGAGCTGGCCGAGCGCCTCGACCGGGCGGCCCCGGCGCCCGACGGCGACCCCGCGGCCGACCCGGCCGAGGCGGCGGCGCTGCTGCGCTGGCTGACCGACGGCAACTTCGTCCTCCTCGGCGCCCGGGACGTCGACCTGCTGCGGGTCCCGGAGCGGACGACGGTCCGTGCCGTGCCGGGCAGCGGGCTGGGCGTGCTGCGCAGCGACGTCGAGACGACCTCCGTCCCCGAGGGGACACCCGGCCCGGCCCTGCTCACCGTCGCCAAGGCCGACACCCGGTCGACGGTCCACCGCCGCGCGTGGCTGGACGTGGTCACGGTGACCCTCCCCGCCGAGGACGGCGGTCCCGCGCGGCAGCACCAGCTCGCCGGGCTGTTCCCCACGGCGGTCGCCGCGCACAGCGTCCGCGACGTGCCCCTGGTGCGCCGCCGGGTGGCCGAGGTGCTGACCCGCTCCGGGGTGCCGGCCGACAGCCACACCGGCATGCAGCTGCTCGACGTCCTGGAGACCTACCCCCGCGACGAGCTGTTCCAGGTCGGCGCCGACGAGCTGGTGCCGGTCGCGCTGGCCGTGCTGCACCTGCAGGAGCGCAGGCAGACCCGGCTGTTCCTGCGCCGCGACCCCGGGGGCCGGTTCTGGTCGGCGATCGTCTACCTGCCCCGGGACCGGTACACGACCGAGGTGCGCCTGGCGGTCCAGCAGCTGCTGCTGGAGCGGCTGGGCGGCACGAGCATCGAGTACACGGCGTGGATCACCGAGTCGGTGCTGGCCCGGCTGCACTTCGTCGTCCGCCCGCCGGTGGCCCGCAGCGGCCGGCCGGCGCTGCCCGACGTCGACGTGGAGGCGCTGCAGGCGGAGCTGGCCGCCGTCGTCCGGAGCTGGACCGACGACCTGGCCGAGGCGCTGCGGGCCCGCTACGGGGAGGACGCCGAGCGGCGGCTGGCCCGCGTCGCCGACGCCTTCCCGGCCGCCTACCACGAGGACTTCCCCGCGTCGGTCGCCGTCGAGGACCTCGAGCGGCTCGACGCGCTGGCCGAGGGCGAGATCGGGCTGGTGCTGCGCCGCGGCTCCTCGACCAGCGAGCCGCGGCTGGCCGTCTACCGGGTGGGGCAGCGGCTGCTGCTCTCCGACGTGCTCCCGATGCTGCAGCACATGGGCGTCGACGTGGTCGACGAACGGCCCTACGAGATCGACCGGATCGGCGCGCCGCTGGCCTGGATCTACGACTTCGGGCTCACCGCCCCCGCCGGCGAGCTGCCCTTCCCCGGCTCGCTGCCGGAACGGTTCACCGACGCGCTCTCGGCGGTCTGGCGCGGCGAGGCCGAGGACGACGGCCTGGGCGCCCTGGTGCTGCTGGCCGGGCTCAACTGGCGCCAGGTCTCCGTCGTCCGCGCCTACGTGCAGTGGCTGCGGCAGGCCGGGCTGCCGTTCGGCCAGCGGTACGTGGAGACGACGCTGGCCGCGCACCCGGACGTCGTCGCCCGGCTGGTCGCGCTGTTCGAGACCCGGTTCTCGCCGGGTCGCGACGCCGGCCGCGAGCGCCGCCAGGAGCAGCTGGTCGAGTCGCTGCGCGCGGCCATCGGCGAGGTCGAGTCCCTCGACGCCGACCGCGTGCTCACCGCACTGCTCGCCGCCGTGACCGCCACCGTCCGGACGACGTACTACGCGGGCGGGCCGCTGGCGATCAAGCTGCACCCGGCCGGGGTGCCCGACCTGCCCGAGCCCCGGCCCGACCGCGAGGTGTGGGTCAGCTCCCCGCGGGTGGCCGGCGTGCACCTGCGCTTCGGCGCGGTGGCTCGCGGTGGGCTGCGCTGGTCCGACCGGCACGAGGACCTCCGCACCGAGGTCCTGGGGCTGGTCAAGGCGCAGATGGTGAAGAACACCGTCATCGTGCCCACCGGCGCCAAGGGCGGCTTCGTGGTGCGCCGGCCCCCGGCGGAGAGCGCCGGCCGCGACGCGCACCTCGCCGAGGGTCAGGCCTGCTACCGGCTGTTCATCGGCGCGCTGCTGTCGCTGACCGACGACCTGGTCGAGGGCCGCGTCGTCCCGCCCG
This sequence comes from Geodermatophilus sp. SYSU D00965, assembly GCF_054050075.1. Lineage (NCBI taxonomy): Bacteria > Bacillati > Actinomycetota > Actinomycetes > Geodermatophilales > Geodermatophilaceae > Geodermatophilus > Geodermatophilus sp. SYSU D00965. Next base: position 193,306 of record NZ_JBJGYQ010000008.1, read on the forward strand.
AGCGGGTGGTGCGCCACGACGGCGACGACCCCTACCTGGTGGTCGCCGCCGACAAGGGGACGGCGACCTTCTCCGACCTGGCCAACGCGGTGGCGCTGGAGCGCGGCTTCTGGCTGGGCGACGCCTTCGCCTCGGGCGGCTCGGTCGGCTACGACCACAAGGCCATGGGCATCACCGCCCGCGGCGCGTGGGAGTCGGTCACCCGCCACTTCCGCGAGCTCGACCTCGACGTGCAGCGCCACGACTTCACCGTCGTGGGCATCGGCGACATGTCCGGCGACGTGTTCGGCAACGGCATGCTGCTCTCGGAGCACATCCGGCTGGTCGCCGCCTTCGACCACCGGCACGTCTTCGTGGACCCCACGCCGGACGCCGCCGCCTCCTTCGCCGAGCGCCGCCGGCTGTTCGACCTGCCGCGCTCGTCGTGGGCCGACTACGACCCGGCGCTGATCAGCCCCGGCGGCGGGGTCTGGCCGCGGACGGCGAAGTCCATCCCGGTGAGCGAGCCGATGCGGACCGCGCTGGGGCTGCCCGCCGACGTCGAGGTGCTCAGCCCGGTCGAGCTCGTCCGCGCCGTCCTGACCGCCCCGGTGGACCTGCTGTTCAACGGCGGGATCGGCACCTACGTCAAGGCGTCGACGGAGAGCTCCCTGGACGTGGGGGACAAGGCCAACGACGCCGTCCGGGTCGACGGCCGCGACCTGCGGGTCCGCGTGGTGGGGGAGGGCGGCAACCTCGGTCTCACCCAGCGCGGCCGAGTCGAGTACGCGCTGGCCGGCGGCAGGATCAACACCGACGCGATCGACAACTCCGCCGGCGTGGACACCTCCGACCACGAGGTCAACATCAAGATCGCCCTGGGCCGGGTGGTCGAGGCCGGGGAGCTGGACGCCGAGGGCCGGGCGGCGCTGCTCGGCGACATGACCGACGAGGTCGCCGCCGCCGTCCTCACCGACAACCACGCGCAGAACGCGATCCTGGCCGTCGAGGTGACCTCCGCGCGCAGCCTGCTCGACGCCCACCAGCGCTACCTGCGGGCGCTGGAGCGCTCCGGCCGGCTGGTGCGCAGCGTGGAGGCGCTGCCCGACGACCGCCAGCTCGCGGAGCGGCGGCGGGACGGGCAGGCGCTGACCGGCCCGGAGCTGTCGGTGCTGCTCGCCTACGCCAAGCTGCAGACCGGGGACGCCGTCCTGGCCTCGGACCTGCCCGACGACCCGGCCCTGGAGGACCTGCTGGTCGGGTACTTCCCGGCCGAGCTGCGCCGCCGCTACCCGGAGGCGGTCACCGGCCACCCGCTGCGGCGGGAGATCGTCGCCACCGCCCTGACCAACCGGGCGGTGAACGTCGCCGGCGTGACCGGCCTGTACCGGCTGGTGGAGGAGACCGGCGTGCCGCTGGCCGGCGTGGTGCGGGCGCACGCGGTGGCCCGCGCGGTCTTCGGCGTCGACCGGCTCTGGGACGCCACCCGGCCGCTGGACAACCGTGTCCCGGCCGAGACTCAGGTGGAGCTGCGCACCGAGGCGACCCGGCTGGCCGAGCGGGCGACCCGGTGGCTGCTGGCCCTCCCGACGCTCGCCACGGACGAGGGCGCGGTGCCCATCGGGGCGGTGACGGAACGGTTCGCCGCGCCCGTGGCCGCGGTGCGGGCGGGGCTGCCGTCGTGGCTGCTGGGCTCGGAGGCCGCGGCCTACGCCGAGCGGGCGGCGCGGCTGGAGGAGGTCGGCGTGCCCGCGGAGCTCGCCGCCGAGGTGGCCGCCGCCCCGCTGCTGCCCGCCGCGCTCGACCTGGCCGTCGTCACCGAGCGCACCGGCGCCCCGATCGACCTGGCCGGCCGGGTGCAGCAGTGCCTCGCCGAGCGGCTGAGCCTCGTGCCGCTGCGCGAGCGGGTCATCGACCTGCCGCGCGACCGCCGCTGGCCGTCGATGGCCCGGGCGGCGCTGCGCGACGACCTGGCCGCGGAGCAGGCCGCGCTGACCGCCGAGGTGCTCGGCGGACGGAGAGCCGACACCGAGCCCGCCGACGACCTGGTGGCCCGCTGGGCGGGCGGCTGGGACGGCACCCAGCAGCGCGCGGCGGCCCAGCTGGTCGACATCGCCGCCGGGGACCGCCACGAGCTCGCCGAGCTGCTGGTCGCCGTCCGCACGCTGCGCGGCCTGCGCCGCCGCACCTGAGAGGGGGCCGATAGCCGTGTCTGGCCCTCTCTAGCAATCCCGCTAGAGAGGGCTAGTCGGTCCCAGACGACGGGGTCGGCTCCCGGTCCCCGCGCAGCGAGAGCACCAGCGCCACCAGGACCCCGCAGAACAGCGCGATGTCGGCGACGTTGCCGACGAACAGCCCCGCGTAGTCGATGAAGTCGACGACGTGGCCGCGGCCGAACGCCGGCGCGCGCAGCAGTCGGTCGCCGAAGTGGGTCGCCGCGCCGCCGAGCAGCAGCCCCAGCGCGATGGCCCACGCCGTCGAGTGCACCCGCCGCGAGTACCAGGCCAGCGCGACCACCGCCACGCCGGACACGATGGTGAACAGCCAGGTGGCGCCGCTGCCGATGGAGAACGCGGCTCCCGGGTTGTAGAGCAGCCGCAGGCCCAGCAGGTCACCGGCCAGGTCGATCCGCCGCCCGTTCCCGAGCGCGGCCACCGCCCACGCCTTGGTCGCCTGGTCCACGACCAGCACGGCGACGGCGACGCCGAGCACCCACCCGTAGCGGTGCCGCGGCTCCCGGCTCGCAGGGGCGGGGCTCACAGGGCCGGACGGCGGTCGCCGAACCGGGTGGCCTGCTCGAACGCGTGGCCCACCTCCAGCACGCGGCGGTCGGCGCGCGGTGCGGCCACCACCTGCAGCCCGACCGGCAGGCCCTCGTCGGTGAACCCGCCGGGCACCGACAGTGCCGGACAGCCGGTCGGGGTGATGAGCGTGCAGGCGCGCATCCACTCCAGGTAGTTCTCGAGCGGCTGGCCGGCGATCTCGGTCGGGTACTCCTGCTCGACCGGGAAGGGCAGCACCTGCGTCGTGGGTGCCAGCAGGACGTCGTAGCGGTCGAAGAACCCGACGGTCCGCTCGTACAGCGCGGTGTGCGCGGTCTCGGCGCGGGCGATGTCGGAGCCGGAGAGCTTCGCGCCCATCTCGGCGTTCCAGCGGATCGACTCCTTCACCTGGTCCGGGTGCTGCCGGGCGAGGTCGGAGTAGGCGGCGTCGAACAGCCAGGCGCGCAGCGTGCCGAAGACGTCGTCGGCGCCGGACAGGTCGGGGCAGTCGGCCTCGACGGTCGCGCCGAGGTCCTCGAAGACCCGCACCGACCCCTCCAGCACCGCGGTGATGGCCGGGTCGACCCGCACCCGGCCGCCGAGGTCGGGCGCCCAGGCCACCCGCAGCCCGTCGAGGCGCTCGGGGAGCGCAGCGGCGAACGGCGCGCCGGGGTCGTCCAGGGCGATCGGCACCCGGCGGTCCGGCCCGGCGATCGCGGAGAGGACCAGCGCGACGTCGGCGACGGTGCGGCCCATCGGCCCCTGCACCGACAGCTGCGACCAGCCGATCGACGTCGGCCAGACCGGCACCCGGCCCGGCGTCGGCCGCAGCCCGACGACGTTGCAGAACGCCGCCGGGTTGCGCAGCGAGCCGCCCATGTCGCTGCCCTCGGCGACCGGCACGAAGCCGGCGGCCAGCGCGGCGGCGGCTCCGCCGCTCGAGCCGCCCGCGGACAGCCCGTGCCGGTACGGGTTGTGGGTCACCCCGAACAGCGTGTTGAACGTGTGCGAGCCGGCGGCGAACTCCGGGGTGTTGGTCTTGCCCAGCCGCACCGTGCCGGCCGCCCGCAGCCGGGCGACGACCAGCTCGTCCTGCTCGGGAACGGTGTCGCGGTGCAGCGGCGACCCCCAGGTCGTCCGCATGCCGGCGGTGGCGTGGGTGTCCTTGTGCGCGACGGGCAGGCCGTGCAGCGGGCCGACCTCCTCGCCGGCGGCCAGGGCGGCGTCCGCGGCGTCGGCGGCCGCACGGGCGCCCTCGGCGTCCAGGGTGACGACGGCGTTCACCTGCCGGTCGAGCCGCTCGATCCGGTCCAGGCAGGCGTCGCTCAGCTCGCGCGCCGACAGCTGACGGGAGCGGATCAGCGCGGCCAGCTCCGTCGCGGGGCGCAGGCACAGCTCGTCGGTGGAGGAGGTCACACCGGAAGGCTAGGTGCCGGGTTCGTCGGGGACGACGTCCGGCACCACGTTGGGCCCGGCCTCCGGCGGCCGCGGCCGGTCCTGCGGGTGCAGCCGGACGGCGACCAGCGCGACGTCGTCCTCCGGGCGGCCGTCGACCAGTCGCTCGATCACGTCGTCGAGCAGCTGCTCCAGCGGCCGGTCGGCCAGCTCGGTCAGCGCCTCCCGCAGGCGCACCATCCCGGCGTCGAGGTCGGCGTCGCGCCGCTCCACCAGGCCGTCGGTGAACAGCAGCACCGTCGAGTCCCGGTCGAGCGTCACCACCGACTCCTGCCGGCGCGACTCGGAGTCCACGCCGAGCAGCAGGTCGCCCTTCCACGCGGCCAGCTCGGCCACCGTGCCGTCGGGGTTGATGACCAGCGGCGGCAGGTGCCCAGCGTTGGCCCAGCGCATGCGGGTGACGCCGCGGGCCCGCTCGTCGTCGGTCTGCTCGAAGCGGGCGACGGCGGCGGTGGCCAGCACCCGCGTCTGCAGCACGGCCATCGACGCGTCCAGCCCGCGCAGCACCTCCACCGGCGAGGCGTCGCTGTAGGTCGCGATGCCCCGCAGCAGGCCGCGCAGCTGGCCCATCGCCGCGGCCGCCTCCGTGTCGTGCCCGACGACGTCGCCGATGACCAGCATCGTGGCGCCGCCCGGCTGGAGGAACGCGTCGTACCAGTCGCCCCCGACGCGGGCGGCCTCGACGGCCGGCAGGTAGCGGACGGCGATCTGCGCGTGGTCGGGCTCCGGCGGCTCGGTGAGCAGGCTGCGCTGCAACCCCTCGGCGAGCTGCTGCTGCTGGGCGTAGAGGCGCGCGTTGTCCAGGGCGAGCCCGGCCCGGTCGGCGACGTCCTGGGCGACGACGACGTCCTCCGGGGTGGGCGCGTGCCCCTCCGCGTAGAAGAGGGTGAGCAGCCCGACGGTGCGGCCGCGGGCGCGCAGGGGGAGGGCGACCTCGGTGGCCGGCGCCAGGACGGCGAGCAGGTCCTTGGCCCGGCCCGGCGGCAGCACGTCGAGGACGTCGTCGCCGGCGAAGGTGACCGCCTCACCGGTGTGCAGCGCGCGGGCGACCGGTGCGGTCACCGGCATGACCTCCATGCGCACCTCGGCGTACCGCTCGAGGACCGATCGGCTGGCCGGGTCGACGTGCCAGCTGCCGACGTCGCGGGGCCGGCCGTCGGGCTGGATGACGGTGAGGACGCAGAAGTCGCTCAGGGCCGGGACGACCAGCCGCGGCAGGCGGGCGGTGGCGGCCTCGACGTCCAGCGTGCCGGCGAGCTCGGCGCTGACCTGTGCGAGCAGGGCCAGCTGCTGGGCGGAGCGCTCGGCGCGCTCGCGGACCCGGCGCCGCTCGGTGACCTCGGTGAAGTAGACGGAGAGCCCCTCGGGGGTGGGCCAGGCGCGCAGCTCGTACCAGCCGTCCAGCGGCGCGGGGTAGTAGGCGTCGAAGTTGACCGGTTTCCCGGTGCGGACGGCGCTGCGGTAGCTCTCCTCGAAGATGCTCGCGACGGCCGCCGGGAAGGCCTCCCACAGCACCTTGCCGAGCAGCTCCTCGCGGGAGCGGCCCAGCAGCCGCTCGGCCTCGGCGTTCACGTGGGTGAACCGCCACCGGTGGTCCAGGGAGTAGAAGCCGGCCGGCATCGCCTCGAGCACGCGGGCCACGCGGGTCTGCGCGCTGCGGTCCTCGGTCGTGTCGGAGGCGGCACCGAGCAGCCGGACGGCGGTGCCGTCCGGCCCGGCCAGCGCGCGGCCCCGGGCCTGCACCCAGCGGGTGTCGCCGTCCGGACGCACCACGCGGTACTCGGCCTGGAAGTCGCCGACGGCCTCGATCGACGCCCGCAGGGCCTCGCTCACCCGGGGCAGGTCGTCGGGGTGCAGCCGGCGGTTGAACGCCTCGATCGTCCCGTCGAACTCCGCGGCCGTGTAGCCGAACGTCGCCATCAACGGCTCGTCCCAGATCAGCTCGCCGCTGCGCAGGTCCCAGTCGAAGGTGGCGACCCGGCCGGCGTCCATCGCGAGCACCCAGCGCACCCGCTGGCGCTCGTGCTCCTCGGCGAGGGCGGTGTACTCGAGCTCGGTGAGCACGGCAGCGGCGAGCTGGGCCAGCGTGGCCACGTCGCCGTCGGACCAGGTGCGCGGCTCGGCGGCGAAGACGCAGAGGGTGCCGACGGCCAGCCCCGTCTCGTCGACGAGCGGGACGCCGAGGTAGGAGCCGACGATCCCGGAGGTGACCGGGTCCAGGTCGCGGACCCGCGCGTCGGCGCGGGCGTCGGGGATGACCAGCGGGGCGCGCAGCGCGGCGGCGAGGGCGCACGGCGACTGGTCCAGCGGCGACTCGTGACCGCGCCCGCCCGGCGGGATCCCGGCGATGCCGGCGACGGTGTGCGCGTCGTCGAGGATGGAGATCTGCGCCGACGGCGTGCCGAGCAGCCGGGTGGCGAGCTCCACGAGCCGGTCGAGGGCCGCGGAGCCGCCGTCGGAGACGCGCAACCGACGCGCGGCGCGGACCCGGGTGGGGTCGCTCCGCAGGAGGAGCGCCGCCCGGGCAGCGTCCAGCCTGCTCACGGCGTCGTCCCGCCGCGGGGATGCCTCCACCGAAACCCTTCCGCCCGGCCGGGGCCAGGGTGCTGCTCGCGCCCACCCGCTTCTCGAGCCTCGCGCGCTTCGACGTTATGCCATGGTACGGCGATCCGGGGCAACAATCTGACGCAGATCACTGTGACAAGCACGGAGTGTGACCACTCAGCGGGGAACGTGCTCCGCGGGGACGACGAGTGTCAGCGCCGTCCCGCCGTCGTGTTCCACGTGCAACCCCGCCCGGCGCAGCAGCGCGCGCAGCCGGACGACGTCCGTCGGCTCGGCCGTGGTCGTGGCCAGCAGCCGGGCGACCCGGCCCTTGTGCGCCTTGTTGAAGTGGCTGACGACCGCGCGGGTGCCGTCGGGCCGCTCGCTGAGCACGTCCACGGTGACCGCGCCCGGGACCGGCGCGAGCGCGGCGTAGGACCCGCTGCGCAGGTCGACGACGAGCTCCCCGACCGCGGCCAGCACCGGGCCCAGAGCGGGCTTCCACAGCGCGCGCAGGGTGGGCAGCCCCGGCAGCGACGAGCCGGCCGACAGGCGGTACGCGGGGATCGCGTCGGAACCGCGGACCAGTCCGAACAGCGCCGAGCCCACCACCAGCCGCCGGTCGGCGCGCGAGCGCTGGGCCCGGGTCAGCGACCGGACGCCGAGGGCGTCGTAGAGCACCCCGGTGTAGCGCTCGAGCGCCGGCATGGTCGGGCTGGTGAACAGCGCGGCGTTGCGCGCGATCTCGTCGTCCTGCTTGGCGGACAGCCCGAGCGCGCCGCGGCACGCCGGGACGTCGACGGCGAGCTTCACCAGGGCCTCGGCCAGCTCCACGCGCACCGCGGTGAGCTCGGGGGTCGAGAGGCCGGCCAGGTCGAGCGGGCCGCCGTCCCCGCCGGGGGCCTTCGTCTCCGACGGGGGGAGGAGCACGAGCACGAGTGGTCACGGTACGTGGGGGCAGGCCGGGACCGGCGGACGGCGCGAGCAGCTCGCTCGGAGAGCCCGCCCCGGTGAGGGCAGGGACTTCCTCAGTCGGCCAGGTCGACGACGACGGGGGCGTGGTCGCTGGCGCCCTTGCCCTTGCGCTCCTCGCGGTCGATGCGCGCGCCGGTGGTGCGGGCGGCCAGGGCGGGGGAGCCGAGGACGAAGTCGATCCGCATGCCCTCGCGGCGGGGGAAGCGCAGCTGGGTGTAGTCCCAGTACGTGTAGACGCCGGGGCCGGGCGTGTGCGGCCGGACGACGTCGGCGTACCCGGCGTCGACGATCGCCCGGAACGCGGCCCGCTCGGGCTCGGAGACGTGCGTCGAGTGGGCGAAGACGCGCACGTCCCACACGTCGTCGTCCTGCGGGGCGATGTTCCAGTCGCCGACGAGGGCCACCGGGGCGGCGGGGTCCGCGGCGAGCCAGCCGGACGCCGTCGTCCGCAGCGCCTCCAGCCAGCGCAGCTTGTACTCGTAGTGCGGGTCGGTGAGCGTTCGGCCGTTGGGCACGTAGAGGCTCCACACCCGCACCCCGCCGCAGGTGGCCCCCAGGGCGCGCGCCTCGGTGTCCGGGTCCTCACCCCAGCAGGGCTGGCCGGGGAAGCCGATCTCGACGTCGTCCAGGCCGACCCGGGACAGGATCGCCACGCCGTTCCACTGCGAGTAGCCGACGTGGGCGACCTGGTAGCCGAGATCGGTGAAGCGGGACTCGGGGAACTGGTCGTCGCGGCACTTGGTCTCCTGCAGCGCGAGGACGTCGACGTCCGAGCGCTGCAGCCAGGCGACCACGCGGTCGGCCCGGCTGCGGATGGAGTTCACGTTCCAGGTCGCCAGCCGCACGGTGTCATCGTCGCCCTACCGGGCGACACCGCGGCCAGGTACCCCCTGCAGCGGCGCTGAGCCCCGGCGGTCCTTCGCTCCTCGGGGACCCTCCGGGCCCCGCTCGTCGCTCGGGCGACACCG